>JAQCLA010000338.1 GCA_027592105.1 Pseudomonadota bacterium
GCCCTGATTGACCACTTCGCAAACCGTATCGGGGTAATTGGCGTGATCGACGCGGTTCAAGATCACCTCGGCCACGGCATATTGTCCGTCGATCTCTTCACCGCGCGCCTCGAAATAGATTGCCTCGGCCATGCAGCGCCATTGGCGATTGCCGCGCACACGCGGCATCGCGTCAAGCTGGCGGGCCGACATGACATGGCCAGCGCCACCCCGGCTGGGCGCGGTGAAGGGCGTGCCGATCCGGCGCAACCGCTCACCCGACAATTCGGAAAGCGAGCTTGCCTCGATCCCCATCAAGGCACCGATGCGCAGCCCAAGATCGGCGCTGCTGGCGGGATTTGAGGTGCTGTAGGAAACGTCGGCATGCGCAAGTGTCGCGCCCATGACGAAAATGGCCCCGCACAAGGCAAGAAAGCGTCTTGGCTTTGCCATTCGCATATCCTTTCCGAGGTCTCACGCCCCGCTTCGGTCGTTCACTGCTACTGCCGCTGATTCGTTTTATTAACGAAGCGCGCGCAAAGCACCAAATCGGCACCGAATCTTGCGGGCACCGGTGATGTGCCCGCTAGGTTTAGACCACAGTTTGAAAGAAATAGTTAATCCATACCGGCTTTAAATGAGGGTCGCCCGGCAATTACTTGTCTTGAATGGATAATTGCGCTGCCGCCAGCTTGGCCACCGGCACCCGGAAGGGCGAGCAAGAGACATAATCGAACCCAGCCTTGCGGCTGAAGGCGATGGTTCCGGGATGGCCCGCATGTTCGCCGCAGATCGACAGCACCAGATCAGGGCGGGCCGCACGCCCGCGCGCAGCACCCAAAAGCATCAATTCGCCCACACCATCGATGTCGAGTTGCTGGAACGGATCTTCAGGGAAAACGCCCTGCTGCACATAATCCGACATGAACCGCCCCGCATCGTCGCGCGACAGACCATAGGTCATCTGCGTCAGGTCGTTGGTGCCGAATGACAAAAAGGCCGAATGATCGGCGATATCGCCCGCGCGCAGGCAGGCGCGCGGCGTCTCGACCATCACACCAAGGCGATAGGTGAACTCCTGCCCGGTTTTCGATTTCACCTCGGCGGCGATGGCATCGACGCGGGCCTTGACCAACTCCACCTCGCGCCGGGCCGAGACCAGCGGGATCATGATCTCGGGCACCACGGGCGCGCCCTTTGTCGAGGCCTTGATCGTCGCCTCGAAAATCGCGCGGGCCTGCATTTCATAGATCTCGGGCACGGTGACACCCAAACGCACGCCGCGCATGCCCAGCATCGGGTTGAATTCCTGCAAGCTTTCGATGCGCGCCTGAACCCGGCTGACGGGCAGGTCCAGCGCCTCGGCCAGCGCGCGGATACCGTCGCGGTCACCGGGCAGGAATTCGTGCAAAGGCGGATCGAACAGCCTGATGGTCACCGGCTGGCCCTGCATCATCTGAAACAGCTCGATGAAATCGGCCCGCTGCATCGGCAAAAGCCGATCAAGGGCGGCGGCGCGGTCTGCCGGGTTTTCGGCAAAGATCATCTCGCGCATCACGGTCAGGCGCGCGGGATCGAAGAACATATGTTCCGTGCGACAGAGCCCGATCCCATCGACACCGAAACGCTGTGCCATCGCCGCATCCTCGGGCGTATCGGCATTGGCGCGGATGCCGATATCGCGCGCGGCATCGGCCCAATCCATCAAGGTGGCGAACGCGCCCCCCAAGGCCGGTTCGACCAAAGGCACAGGCCCAACCAAAATATCACCGGTCGATCCGTCCAGCGTGATCACATCACCTTCGTGGAAAATCCGCCGACCCGGCACGGTCAGGGTCTTTTTGCGCGCATCCAATTGCAGCCGGATCGCCCCCGTCACGCAAGGCAGGCCAAGGCCGCGCGCGATCACCGCGGCGTGGCTGGTCATGCCGCCCCGCTCGGTCAGGATCGCTTGGGCGGCATGCATGCCGCGAATATCCTCGGGGCTGGTTTCGCGCCGCACGAGGATGCAGGCCTCGCCCTGCGCGGCCATGGCTTGCGCCACGCTGGCCGAAAACACGATCTTGCCGGTCGCAGCCCCCGGCGCGCCCGCGATCCCGCGCGTCAGCACATCGCGCACTGCACCCGGCGCCACTTGGCGGTGCAAAAGCTGGTTGAGCGTAAACGGCGGGATACGCATCATCGCCTCGTCGCGGGTGATGATGCCGTCCTCGGCCAAGGCCACGGCAATCGCCACTTCGGCCCGACCCGAGCGGGGGCTTTTCACCGCGTCCAGAATGGCAAGCTGGCCATTCATCAGCGTGAATTCCAACTGCATCTCTTCGCGCAAACGCTCGCGCGTCAGCCGCCCTGCGGCGCGCAGATCCGTAACGATTTCGGGGGCCACATCTTCCAGCGCGCGCCCGCGCGGGTCTTGCACGATGAATTGCGCATCGCTTTCCGACAGGGCCGCCCGGCCTTGGGCCTGTGGCAGCCAGCGGCCCGTCACCTGCGCCTCGCCGGTATCGGGGGCTGCGAATTGCACAACGCCCGAGCCGGACAAGCCTTGGCCAATGCCCAACGCCATTTCCTGCACCACCAACCCAAGCCCTGCATCGACAGGTGCGCCCTGAGCTTGCCGAAGGAGGCGTGCGGTCGTGCCTTCCCATGCGCGCGCCATGGATTTCAGCACCTCGGCCAATTGCTCGGCCGGGTCTTGGGGAAAGGGATCATCTGTCTCGGTCTCAAACGCGGCCTTGGCCAGCCGGGGTGTCATCGTCCCCTCATAGCCATCGGCATCAAGGCGCAGCACATCGACCGCATAAGAGCGGATGAAGCTGACATAAAGCGCGTCGGCGGCATCTTGGCCATGCGTCTGGGCCAGCTCGGCCGCTTTCGCATCGCTCATCCCGATATTGAGGATCGTCCCCGGCCCGCCCC
>JAQCLA010000339.1 GCA_027592105.1 Pseudomonadota bacterium
GTTTGCCCGCGCGCGGATACGCTCTTGGCGCAGCGCCTCCATCGCGGCGGGGCTCAGGGTCACACTCACCCGCTCAGCGTCGCGCAGATCAAGGCGCACCACATCGCGGTTCAAAATATCTGTGGCATCATGCAGCCCCAGCGCGCGGTCGAGGGCCTGAACAGCGCCCTGCTCAGGCAACAAGATCCGGCGTCCGTCCTGCAGCACCACATCCCAGCGTCGCTCGCCGATCCGCACCAACCCAAGCAAGCGATCGGCCAAAGGCGCGGCTGCCGCATGGATTGCCAGCGCCTCATCGACCACATGATCCGCACCATCACCACCGATCAAGGGCAGCGGGCTTTCCAATGTCCGCGCGGCCAGATCGGCCACGAAATGGCCTTCGGCATCGATCAAGACCGAACCTTCGCGGGTTTGCCAGATCAAGACCGGCACGCGCTCGCGCACGTTGACGGCCAGATATCCACCCGCTTGGATGCGCAGATCGGCCTGCGCGATGGCCGACAAAGCCTCGATCCGGCTGCGCATGGCGGGCAGGTCCAAATCGAAGGATGACAGCGGAAATGACAGGCCGAGATAGACGCGGATATCGTTTTCCACGGCCTCGCTTGCACCCGAGATGGCCATTGCATTGACCCGGAATTCCGGTCGGCTCTCGATATTTTGCCGGAGGTCTTGGACATTGGCGGCGAATGCGATGCGGCTTTGCTCATCGGCGAAATAGACCCCAAGCCCGAAGACGACCACGAAGCTGGGCAAGCCCACGCGCACCACGCGGCGAAACAGCGGCGTCAGCCAGAGGCGTTGGGCGCGGTACGACCAGATCGAGGGTGCGGGATCGCGGGGTTGTTCGGTGATGGGTGGCGTGGCCACCCGGCGCGGCGCGCGTTCGGCGATCAGCGGTCGCATGAGGCGTCCTCCACCAACCAGCGGCAGAGCGCGCCGAAATCATAGCCGCACACCGCCGCTTGTTCCGGCGTGAGCGAGGTGGGCGTCATGCCCGGCTGGGTGTTGGTTTCCAGCAAGAACAGCCCGTCCAGCCCACGGGCTTCATCCCAGCGGAAATCGGTCCGGCTGACACCGCGGCAGCCAAGCGCGCGATGGGCGACAAGCGACATCTCCATGCAGGCGTCGAAGATCGGCTTGGGCAGATCGGCCGGCACCACATGGCGCGAACCGCCGGGCTTGTATTTCGCGTCGTAATCATACCAGCCATCGGTGATGATGTCGGTCACGGTCAGCGGTCCGGGCTGGCCTGGCTCGCAGCCCATGACCGAACAGGTCAATTCGCGCCCCGCCAGATAAGCCTCGACCATCACATGATCGGGCATCGCGGCGGATAGCTGCGGCAGCGCATCCGCCCCTTCGGCCACCAGATAGACACCGACCGATGAGCCTTCGTTGTTGGGTTTGATCACATAGGGCGGCGCGATGACATGGGCGGCCATCGCTTGCGCCTTGGTCACGATCACGCTTTCGGCCACAGGCAGGCCATGGGCGCGGTAGACATCCTTGGTGCGCGCCTTGTCCATCGCCAAGGCCGAGGCCAGCACGCCCGAATGCGTATAGGGGATGCGCAGCCATTCCAGCAGGCCCTGCACACAGCCATCCTCGCCCCAGCGGCCATGCAGCGCGTTGAAGCAGACATCAGGCTTCAGATCGGACAGGCGCACGGCCAAGTCGGGGCCGCAGTCGATCTCGACCACCACGTAACCTTCGCCCCTGAGCGCATCCGCGCAGCCACGGCCCGTGGACAGCGACACCTCGCGCTCGGACGAGGGGCCACCCATCAGCACCGCAATCAGGGGGGTTGTTCTGCTCGAACCCGCCACTCTTGCCTCAATCCGCCGGATTCTATTGCCCGGTCAGTCTGTTGTCGGGGCTTTGCCCCTTGTTATTTTGCCGGGCTTGCCCGGATCAATCGCGCCGGTTTCGCCCGACGCGCATGATTTCCCATTCTAGCGCTATTCCCTGCGTCTCGAAAACCCTTTTTCGGACCTCTTCTCCTAAAGATTCAAGATCATCGGCAGTCGCGCCACCGGCGTTGATCAGAAAGTTGGAATGCATCATCGACATCTGCGCGCCGCCGCGCGTGGCACCGCGCATGCCCGCATCGTCAATGACCTTCCACGCCTTGAGGTCGTGGGTGTCATCCACCCGCCCCGTCGAGGAGTGGCCCACCGGGTTGCGAAAGGTCGATCCGGCGCTGCGGTCCTTGATGGGTTGGCTTGCGTCGCGCTTGGCGATCTGGTCGGCCATCTTGGCGGCCAGCGTATCGGGATCGGCCGCCTCGGCGCGAAAGGTCACCTCGGTCACGATGCTGTCGGGCGGCAGATCGGTCTGGCGATAGGCAAAACGGATATCGCTCTGCCCCAGTGTTTCCGCGCGCCCATCGCGGTGAATCACGCGGGCCGAAACGAAGTGGTCGGCCACATAGGCGCCGTAACAGCCCGCATTCATCCGAAGCGCGCCACCGACAGAGCCGGGGATTGTGCGTAGGAATGTCAGATCGCGCCCGGCCTCGGCCGCCTTGATCGCGACATGGGCGTCAAGCGCCGCTGCCCCCGCCGTGACCAGATCGCCCGCGACGCGGATCGCGTTGAAGCCGCGCCCAAGCCGGATCACCACACCCGCAATGCCGCCATCGCGCACAATCAGGTTCGAGCCGACCCCCATGGGAAAGACCGGCACATCTGATGGGAGTGCTGACAGAAACATCGCCAGATCATCTGCGTCGGCGGGTTGGATCAACCAATCGGCAGGGCCACCCACGCGCAACCATGTCAGATCAGCCAAGGGCCGGTCAGGCGTCGCGCGCCCGCGCAGGGGGATGTCTTGGATCGCGGTCATGGCCGGGTTGCTAGCGCCGCGCTGGCGCGCTGTCCAGCAAGGAGC
>JAQCLA010000340.1 GCA_027592105.1 Pseudomonadota bacterium
CGGGCAAGAGGGGTGCGGGTTGCGCGGGCGCGGCGCTCTCGGCTGGCTCGGTGACCGCAGCGGGTGGCGTGTCCGGCACGGTGGGTGGGGTCATCGGGTCAGGCAAACTGGCCATAGGTGGCGCGACTTGCGGCAAGGCAGGCGCATCTGCGCGATCAGGCAAGGTGACGGGCGCAGGCGTGGCCACAGGTGCGACCGCTGCCGCAGGTGCGGCTTGTGGGGTCGGCGGAACAGGTGTTGCGGTATCAAGCGCCTCGGGGCTGTCGTCGCGATCTTGCGCCATAAGCGGGCTTGGCGCGGCCGGTGGCGTGGTGCCTTCGGTCTGTGGGTCGGCCAAGGACGCCACGGCCGCTTGCGCCATGCTCAGGGCCACGGGCTGTTCGGGGGGGCTTGCAACCAGATCGGCGGGCGGCGTGGCCAAAATGGGCGCATCTGCCAAAGCCGCATCTGGCTCTGCTGCGGGCGTGACCTCGGCCAGAGCATCGGCCGGCGTCTCAGGCAGCGCCTCCGGGGCTGGTGCAGGTCCGGCAGTGGTGTCGGTCACATCGGCTTGCGGGATCTGCGGTGCAGTGTCGCTTGCCAAATCGGGGATTTCCGGCGCGGGCATTTCCACGGGCGCGACGTTTTGCGAAGCAAGCCCATCACCTTGGTCCGATTGCGAGGCTGCGCCTTGATCCTGCGATGCTGGTTGCCATGTTTCGCCCGGCCCTGCGCGTTCAGGCAAAGGCATATTCAGCGAAACCCCCGCCAAAACCACAACCGACACGATTATGCCCCAGATCAGACCACTTACGACACCGCGACCCATTTTACCCTCTTTCGCCTCGCGGGGCGCGCAGATGCCGCCCCTTATGCCCGTGCTGCCAGCTGTGTCTTGCGCTTGACCGCCCCCGCTGGCTTTGAAACATGTATAGCTCGGGCGCGCGCCGCCTTCACCCCCTTTTCGCCCGCTTGCGAGGCTATCCCATGCTGCTGCTCATCGACAACTACGACAGCTTCACCTGGAACCTTGTCCATTACCTGGGCGAGTTGGGTGCCGAGGCGCATGTGGTGCGCAACGACCAGATCACGGTACAAGCGGCCATGGCACTCAAGCCCTCGGCCATCGTGCTTTCGCCCGGCCCTTGCGATCCGGTACAAGCGGGCATCTGCTTGCCGCTCACACGCGCCGCCGCCGGTGCGCGTGTGCCGCTTTTGGGTGTATGCCTTGGGCATCAAACGATTGGCGAGGCTTTCGGGGGGCGCGTGCAGCGTCATAGCGAGATCGTGCATGGCAAGATGGGCGAAATTCTCCATCAGGGCAAAGGCATGTTCAATGGCCTGCCCTCGCCGCTTCTGGCCACGCGCTATCATTCGCTGGTCGTCAACCGCCCCAGCCTTCCGCCCGAGCTTGAGGTGACGGCAGAGCTTGCTGATGGCACCATCATGGGGCTGCGCCACCGCGAGCTGCCCATCGAAGGGGTGCAGTTTCACCCTGAAAGCATCCGCTCGCAGCATGGGCATGCGATGCTGAAGAATTTTCTCAACATGGCGAAGGGGGCCGTTCCCGCATGAGCGACGCGATGAAGCCGCTGATCTATGCCGCCTCCGAGGGGCCGCTGTCGCGCGCGCAGGCCGAGGCGGCGTTTGAAGAACTGTTCGCTGGCACCGCCACCCCGGCCCAAATCGGCGGGCTTTTGATGGCGATGCGGGCGCGTGGCGAATCTGTCGCCGAATACGCGGCCGCGGCCCAAGTGATGCGCAACAATTGCATCCCCGTGACGGCACCCGCAGACGCGATGGATATCGTAGGCACGGGCGGCGACGGGATGGGGACGCTCAATATCTCGACAGCCACGGCCTTTGTCGTGGCGGGTACCGGTGTGCCGGTCGCCAAGCATGGCAACCGCAACCTCAGCTCGAAATCCGGCGCGGCGGATGCGCTGGGAGAGTTGGGCATCAATGTGATGGTCGCCCCTGACATCGTCGAGCGCGCGATTGCCGAGGCCGGGATCGGCTTCATGATGGCCCCCATGCACCACCCGGCGATGAAGCATGTCATGCCCGTGCGTCAAGAACTCGGATCAAAGACGATCTTCAACATCCTGGGCCCGCTCACAAATCCGGCGCAGGTCAAGCGTCAGTTGACCGGCGCTTTCGCCATCGATCTGATCTTTCCCATGGCCGAAACGCTGCAAGCACTGGGGTCGGAGGCTGCGTGGCTTGTCCATGGCTCCGACGGAACGGATGAGATTTCCATCTCGGGCACCACATCGGTGGCGGTGCTGAAGGATGGCAAGATCAAACCGCGCGAGGTCCACCCCGAGGAAGCGGGTCTGCCTACTCACCCGTTCCGCGATATCTTGGGCGGGACACCGGCCGAAAACGCGCAAGCCTTGCGCGCGCTTCTCGACGGCGCGCCGGGGGCCTACCGCGATGCGGTCTTGCTCAACGCGGCAGCAGCCCTTGTGGTGGCCGAGCGGGCGGGTGATCTGAAAGCGGGCGTCGAGATCGCACGCGAAAGCCTCGACAGCGAGGCGGCCAAACGCGCGGTGGAAACGCTCGCCCGCATCACACAAGGGGCGTGAGGTTCATGGCCACTATTCTGGACAAGATCAAAGCCTATAAGCTGGATGAAATCGCCGCCGCCAAAGCGGCCCGGCCACTGTCGCAGGTCGAAGAGGCCGCGCAGGCCGCCCCCCGCGTCCGCCCCTTTGGCGCAGCACTCCGCCAAGCAGAGCAAAACGGCTACGGGCTGATTGCCGAGATCAAGAAAGCCAGCCCCTCCAAGGGGCTGATCCGCGCCGATTTCGACCCGCCCGTGCTGGCACGCGCCTATGAGGCGGGTGGCGCTACCTGTCTCTCGGTCCTGACCGACACGCCCAGCTTTCAGGGCAAACCCGACT
>JAQCLA010000025.1 GCA_027592105.1 Pseudomonadota bacterium
CGGCGTGCGTGGTCGTGGCGCTCCCGTGACGAACTTGTCCCATAATGCTTCCTTCCATTCCTGAGAAAGAATCGCACCATCAAACCATGGGATCAAACACAGCGCGTGCGGCGGCCAAGGTGGGTCAGTTGGATCATCACGGCGGCGCCTGCCTCATGGCAATCATCGGCAAGGCGCTTCATCCAGCCCACCACCTCATCGCGGTAGGCAAGGATGTTGTTGAACACAGGCGGGCTGTCTTTTGACACAGCGGCCGACCCCGCCGTCATAGTGAGAGCAACGCCCGCCTTTGCGCGTTCCAGATGATACAGGCGATAGCGATCCTTGGGCATCCCGTCTTCGGGATACGCGGGTTCATGGCTCGTCGTCATGATCCGGTTGCGCAGCGTCAGATGCTTCAGGCGATAAGTCTGCAACAAGGGATCGTTTGACATCTTTGCCTCCTGCATGGTTGGGCAAAGGCTACGGCCTGTTTGCGGTATTCCACAGGAAAAAAGCGACCATTGAATGTCAACTTTGGCCCTAGGCCAGTTTTGTCAAAAGCTCGATCAGGACCGTTCTTTCCGCGCCGCTGAGGGGGGCGAGGGTCTTGTCCGAAATCTCGAACGCGGTCGCCACACGCGAACCATAAAGGGCGGCTCCTTCAGGCGTTAACGTCACTGTCAATCTGCGCCTATCCTCGGGGTCTGGCGTGGTGGCGACCAACCCTTGGCGCGCCAGACGGTCAACCACGCCCTTGACGGTCGCCGCATCCATTGCCGTTTCGCGGCCCAGCAGGTTTTGGGACAACGGACCAAGCTCTTCCAAACGGGCGATTACCGCGAATTGGGTCGTCGTCACCTCGGGAATTTCGTCGTTGAAAATTGCCAGATGCCGCTGGGTGACCATGCGGAGCAGATAACCAATCTGATCGTCCAGCACATATTTCCGTCGGTTTTCCATCATTTCCGATTAGACCCAGCGGCGCTTTCGCGCAAGATCGATAAGACCGTTGACTCGATGGCGGGAGTGGCTCCAAACTGATTTGCATACAAACAATAATGTGACCTCAGGGGGCACTCATGCGCAGCTACGCGCGACCGACGACATTGCCTGACCTTCGCGCCCATCTTGCTGCTGGTCCATTTCGCATTCTGGCGGGAGGGACAGACCTTTACCCCGGCGCCGGACCACAGCTTGATGGTGATATTCTGGACCTGACCGCCGTGCCAAACCTGCGCGGGATCAGGGTGGACGGCAATCTGCGCATCGGGGCCTGCACGACATGGACCGAAGTGGCCGAGGCGTACCTTCCCCCTGCGCTGCACGCCTTGCAACAGGCAGCGCTTCAGGTGGGAGGACGGCAAATCCAGAACGCGGGTACCATCGGTGGTAATCTGTGCAACGCCTCGCCCGCCGCTGATGGCATTCCGCCACTTTTGGCCTGCGACGCTATGGTGGAGCTGACCTCCGCCACCGCGATCCGCGAGGTCCCGCTGGCGGACTTTCTGCTGGGGCCGCGCAAAACTGCACGCGCGGCGGATGAGGTGCTGACGGCGGTGATCATCCCGCAAGCCGCGCTTGGCGGTCGGTCGGCATTCGTGAAACTGGGCGCGCGGGCCTATCTGGTGATCTCCATCGCCATGGTGGCCGCGCGGCTTGTCGTGCAGGATGGCCGGATTGCAGACTGTGCCGTCGCGGTCGGGTCATGCTCGGCCACGGCAGAACGGCTGCGGTCGGCCGAGGCTGCGCTGATTGGGGTGTCTGTTTCTGATGCGGTGGCAAGGCTTGATCCGCACCTTATCGCCTCGGGTCTGGCACCCATCGACGACATCCGCGCCACCGCCGCTTACCGGGGCGAGGCTGCGGTAGAACTTGTGAAACGCGCAGTCGCGGGGGCTTTGGCATGATCTCATTCACCCTGAACGGCAAACCCGTTTCCGCAATGGCCGCGCCGACCAGTCGCCTGACCGAGGTGCTGCGCGAAAGTCTCAACGCCAAGGGCACCAAGGTGGGTTGCGACGCGGGCGATTGCGGGGCCTGCACGGTTTTGATGGATGGGCGTCAGGTTTGCGCCTGTCTGATCCCCGCCGCAAGGGCCGAGGGGGAGACGATCCAGACGGTTGAGGCCGAAGATGCCGACCTGTCACGTCTAAAGGCCGCCTTTCTGCGACATGGCGCGGCGCAATGCGGGATATGCACGCCGGGCATGTTGATTGCGGCCGTTGACCTGTTGCGGCGCAACCCCAACCCGTCAGAGGTCGAGGCTCAGGATGCACTGGGCGGCGTGCTGTGCCGCTGCACCGGCTACCGCAAGATCATTACGGCGGTCTGCGATGTGGGGGGCGAAACAGGATCTGACCCCGCGCAAAATGGCCGCGTTGGCGATGCGGTCGCGCGGTTAGATGGCGCAGCCAAGGTGGCGGGGGACAGCTTTGGGGCCGACTATTCGCCTGATGGCGCACTTGTGGTGCAGGCCATTCGCTCACCCCACCCGCACGCCGCGTTTTCGTTCGGTGATCTTGCTGCTTTTACCGCCCGCCCCGGTGTCGCGGGGGTATTTACGGCGGTCGATATTCCGGGGCGCAATGCCTTTGGCGTGATCCCGCCCTTTGCCGACCAACCCGCCATCGCGCAAAGTCCCGCCCGCTTTCGCGGCGAATGCGTGGCGCTTGTCGCCTATGAGCCGGGGGCCGAGGCGGACATCGCCGATTTCCCGATCACATGGCAGACCCTGCCCGCCCTGATCACTCCAGCCGAGGCCGAGGCCGAGGGGGCTGCCCCCCTCCACCCTACGCGCCCCGGCAACCGCCTGATTGAAGGGCGGGTGCGCAAAGGCGATGTGGCGGCAGCGATGGCATCCTCGGCCCATGTCGCCCAAGCGTCGATGGAAACCTCCTTTGTCGAACATGCCTATATCGAACCCGAGGCTGGCAGCGCATGGATGGAGGGCGATACGCTAATTATCCGCGCCTGCACCCAAGCGCCGGTCATGGACCGCGACGACACCGCACTGATCCTGAACTTGGCCCCTGAGCGTGTGCGGATTATCCCATCCGCCGTTGGGGGTGGGTTCGGGTCAAAGCTGGATGTCAGTCTGCAACCCTTGCTGGGTCTGGTGACGCTGCGCACGGGTCGCCCCTGCCGGATGACCTATAGCCGCACGGAAAGCATGTCTTCGACCACCAAGCGGCACCCGGCCGAGATGACGGGGCGTATCGGCTGCGACGCCGATGGCCGCATCACGGCGGTGGAGTTTGAGGGGCGCTTTAACACAGGCGCTTATTCCAGCTGGGGGCCGACCGTGGCCAACCGAGTGCCGGTGCATGTGTCTGGCCCCTACCTGACGCCAAATATCCACGCCCGCGCCCGTGCCATCCACACACATGGCCCTGTATCGGGGGCCTTCCGGGGCTTTGGCGTGCCACAGGCGGCGCTGTGGCAGGAACCGATCTATGACGAACTGGCCGCCAAGGTTGGCATGGACCGGTTGGAGTTTCGCATCCTGAACGCGCTACGCGATGGCGATGCCTCGGCCACCGGGCAAATCCTGAACGCGGTCGGGATTGCGCCTTGTCTGGAGGCGCTGCGCCCACATTGGGCGCGCGCCTTGTCTGATGCTGCCAATGCCAGTGGCCCGATGCGGCGCGGGGTGGGGGTGGCGTCGTGCTGGTATGGTTGTGGCAATACCTCACTGCCCAACCCATCGACCATCCGCATCGCGCTCTCGCATCAGGGCCGCGTTGTCCTGCATCAGGGGGCGACGGATGTCGGCCAAGGGTCGAACACCGTGATCGCCCAGATCGCGGCCGAGGCGCTGTGCCTGCCCTTGGACCAGATCACGCTGATCGGGCCAGATACCGCGCTGACCCCGGATGCGGGCAAAACCTCGGCCAGTCGGCAGACCTTTGTTTCGGGCCGCGCGGCCAAGGCGGCGGCGGAAAGCCTGCGCCGCACAGTCTTGCGGCTGGCGAATGCAGGGGATGGCGCGCGGCTGTCGCTGACAGGGCCAATTCTGACCGTGACCGAGGGCAGCACGCGGCGCGAGGTTGATCTGGCCAGCCTGCCCACCGATGCCTTCGGCTATGCGCTGACGGCCGAGGAAACCTATGATCCGCCAACCTCGGGGCTTGATGAAAACGGGCAGGGTAAGCCCTATGCGCTTTATGGCTATGGCGCGCAGATGGTGGAGTTGGAGGTTGACCCCGCCCTTGGCACCCTGCGCCTGCTGAAAATCACCGCCGCCCATGACGTGGGCCGCGCCATCAACCCGCAACTTGCCGAAGGGCAGATCGAGGGCGGGGTGGCCCAAGGCATCGGCCTTGCGATCATGGAGGAATATATCGCGGGCCGGACGGAAAACCTGCATGACTATCTGATCCCCACCATTGGTGACGTGCCGCCGATCGAAAGCTTGCTGATCGAGGTGCCAGACCCGGAAGGTCCCTTTGGTGCCAAGGGTCTGGGGGAACATGTGCTGATCCCGACCGCCCCTGCGATCCTGAATGCCATACGCCATGCCACGGGTGCGGTTGTGACAAAGGTTCCCGCTTTGCCGCACCGCATCCTTGCCGCGATAAAAGCTGCATCATGACCCAAACCGATGCCCTGCCCGTAGAAATCGCCGGAACAGAGACGAAGTCGGTGGAAAAGATCCGCTGCGATGCCTGTCCCGTGATGTGTTACATCGCTCCGGGGCAGACCGGGGCTTGCGATCGCTATGCCAATGCCGATGGCCGGATCGTACGCACCGATCCGGTGGTAATGCTGTCGCGGTCCCTTGCGGCGGGTGAGCGGATCGTGCCCTTTGCCGCGCGGGAATGGGATGGCAACCCGCTGCCAGCCGACAGCTTTGTGACGGGCATAGGGTCTGGCACCACCTATCCCGACTACAAGCCTGCGCCCTTTATCGTCTCATCCAGCATTGAGGGCGCGGATATGGTCACCGTGGTGACCGAAGCCATCTTTTCCTACTGCGGGGTCAAGGTAAAGATCGACACCGACCGCCATCTTGGGCCCGAAGGGGCCGTTGTGCGAGCGGGGGGCGAGGCTGTCGGCCATGTCACGACCGCTGAATATGGCAGCCAGATGCTGTCGCTTGGCGGGGTGCATCACCTGACCGGGGGCAGCAAGGCCGAGGGGCGGCTGACCTGCTCGGCCATGCTGGCCCTGTGCAATGGCGAGGCAGTGGAACTGACCATCGATGGCGGATCGACCGTCGTGGCGCAGGCCGGAAAACCCCCGATCGTGGATGGGCAGGTCGAACGGCGGATGCGGGTTGGCTGTGGATCGGCCACCATCGGGATGTTCGCCAGCCAGTGGCAGGGTCTGGTGGATGAGGTGGTCGTGGTCGATGACCATATCACCGGCGTGGTCAGCGAACATCAGGCAGGCAAGGTGCTGGACTGGCCGCCGACGGGTATTCGGGTCAAGGGCAGCCGGTCCACCCCGGGGCGCTATTTCAAGGTGTCGGAACCGGGTCTTGGCTGGGGCGGCACCCGCCTGACCGACCCGCTGGAGATTTTGGGCGAGTGGAACGCGAAAAAGGGTGCGCGTCCGGGTCTGACCATGCTGATGGTGTCCACCACGGGCGAAGAGTTTGGCTATTACGTTCTGGATGACCAGCTTGTGCCACAACCGCAGCCCCTGCCCGAGGCGCTGCGCGACACCGTCCGCCTGATTGATGAGAATTGTGAACCATCGCTCTGCACTGTCCTGTTCATGGGTGGGGCCGGGGGCAGCCTGCGTGCTGGGGTGACAAAGAACCCGGTGCGGCTGACTCAGTCCATTCAGGGGCGGCAGACGCGGCTGACCAGTGGTGGGGCCGAGTGCTATATCTGGCCGGGCGGCGGCATCACCTTTATGGTCGATGTGACGCGGCTGCCCAAAAGCGCTTTTGGCTATGTGCCGACGCCCGCCTTGGTGGCCCCCTTGGAATTCACCCTGCCCCGCGCTGAATATGAGGCGTTGGGCGGCCACGTCGCCTCGATCCGCACGCTGGATCAGACGCAGGCCGAGGGGGGCGAATACCCCACCGCCGCTCGTGTCGAACCTTGGCCGGACCTGCAGGGATGAGCGGCGCGGTGGTTCGGCGGCTGCCCGATGGGCGGCTGCACATGCACCACGGCCCCATCGACATCATCGCCCAATGCTGGGGCGATCCCGCTGCTGTGACCACGGCAGAAACCTCTGCCGCGCGTAGATTTGACACTGTTCTAGCCGAACTGGCCGCCGAACTGTCCGAACTTCGGCGCGAAGGCGGGCAGCCGCAATCTGTCATCGGTCAGCGCATGGCCCGCGCGACGAATGCCTTTCACCCCGCCTTTATCTCCCCCATGGCCGCTGTCGCCGGTTCCATCGCCGAGGAAATTCTGGCTTGCCTTGCCCGTCCGGGGGTGCGCCGCGCCTATGTCAACAATGGCGGTGACATCGCCCTGCATCTGGACCCTGGTGAAAGCTTGACCAGCGCGGTCGCGGGGGTGGATGCGATCTCGGGCCGCGTGACGGTGCGGGCCAGCGATCAGGTCCGGGGCATTGCGACATCAGGCTGGCGGGGGCGAAGCTGGTCTTTCGGCATTGCCGACAGCGTCACCGTACTCGCCAAAACCGCCGCCATGGCAGATGCCGCTGCAACGATGATCGCCAATGCCGTCACACTTGGCGATCACCCCGCGATCAGCCGCCGCCCGGCCCACGACTTGCAAGCCGACAGCGACCTTGGCGCGCGGCCCGTCACAGTGGACGTGGGCCCCTTGACCGCAGCCGAGGTTGCCAGCGCCCTGTCAGCGGGCGAGGCTGTGGCGCGGCATCACAAAGACGCCGGGCGTATTGAAGCAGCCGCCCTTTTCCTGCACCCTGACCATAGGACCGTCGGGTCCCTAGCCCTTGAGGAGACGCCCATTGCCTGAGTTTCCCGTTCGCAAGATCACCGTCCAGATTGAGGAAATCCTGCACGAAGGCGGCACTGCGCTGAATGCCCCCCGGATACGCGGCGCGGCCATCGCCATCTGCGCCAACCCCTTTGCGCGCGGCTATCACGCCGATCTGCAACCGGCGATGGAGGATCTGAAACCCCTTGGCCTGATGCTGACCGACAAGTTGATTGCCGCTATGGGCGGGCGTGTAGGGATCGACGGCTATGGCAAAGGCGCCATCGTGGGTGAAAATGGCGAGGTTGAGCATGGCGCCCTGTGGCATGTGCCGGGGGGATACGCGATGCGCGAACGGCTTGGCGAAAGCCGGGCCATCGTGCCCTCGGCGATGAAAGTGGGCGGGATGGGCAGCAGTCTGGATGTGCCGCTGGGCCATATCAACTCGGCCTATGTCCGCAGTCATTTTGATGCCTTTACCATCAGTGCCCCCGACGGGCCGCGCGCCGATGAAATCCTGTTCGTGCTGGCAATGGCCAAGGGTCCGCGCATCAACTCGCGCATGGGTGGGCTGGAGGTCTGGCAGGTAAAGGGTGAGGATGGCCTGAGATGAGGGGACTAGCAGGGGCATTCATGCTTCTGCCGGGCGCGGCCTTTGCCTGCGCTCTTCCGCCTTCGGTGATCCTGACCCTGCCGACGGGCCATTATATCGCGGGGGCAGCGGTAACGGTTGCGGTCACGGCCCTGATGGGCGCCATGGCCGACCGCCTGCCGCGCATGGCGGCGGTCGAGGTGTTGGATCGCCGGGTCTTCGTGCCTGTCTCGCTGTCGTCTTACCTGTCCTTCCTGTGCTTTTACGGGCTGGTACTCGTTGGCATTTTTGGCGCGCGCGATCCGATGCATAATCTGATGACACTGGTGTTCTGGACGGGGGTCTGGATCGTGCTGCCGATCGGATCGGTTCTGTTTGGCAACCTCTGGCGGTCGATCAACCCTTGGACCGCCCCCGTGCGCATGGCGCGGCTTTTGCTCGGGCGCAGCGGCTCCGCTGGTCTGTCGCGGTTCGGGCATTGGCCGGCCGTGGTGCTTTATGCGGGATTTGCGTGGTTTCAGATCGTCTCATTGTCGCCCGATGACCCCTATGAGCTGGCCTTGCTGGCCGCCGCCTATTGGCTGCTGATCTTTACCCTTGCCGTGGCCGAGGGCGAGGATTGGCTGGAGCAGGGCGAGTTTCTGACCGTTTTCATGGGCTATCTGGCCAAGGTCGCCCCCTTTTGGCTGGAGATCCGTGGCAATCGCGCCCACCTCATACGGGGCTGGCCCGGCACGCAGATACTGGCAATGCCGCCGATGTCTAGCTCGGCGATGGCGTTCATCACCCTTACCCTTGCCGCATTGACCTTTGACGGGCTGGCGGAAACCTTTTGGTGGCAGGCGATCATCGGCGAAAACCCACTGGAACCCACGGGCCGCTCTGCGGTGATGGTGGAAAACACACTTGGCTTGATCGCAGTCTGGGTGCTGACTGTGGCCACGATCTGGGCGGTCGTCCGGGCGGGGCAGATCATCGGGGGCAAGCGGTTCGCGCCCGGCCCGGTGATGCTGTCCTTTCTGGCGATAGCCGCAGGGTATCACGCCGCGCATTACTTCGTGACGCTGCTGACGGTCGGCCAATACACCCTTGCCGCCCTGAACGACCCGCTGTTTCGTGGGGATGAGCTTTTGGGCCTGCCGCCGTTCTATGTCTCCTTCGGGTTTCTAACCGACGCGCGGATCATGCCGCTGATCTATGCCGTGCAATTTGCCGCGATTTTGGGCGCGCATATCCTTGCGGTTCTGCTGGCCCTGCGGCTTGTTGGGCCTGAGACGCGGGCAACCGCGCACCTTCCCATGACGGCCTTGATGGTGGGCTATACCGTGCTGGGGCTGTGGCTGCTGTCAACGGCGCGAAGCGGGTAAATAAATGTAGACAAATCGTTTGCATACGCACAATCTTAACCCAGAGGCGCCGACCAAAGAAGCGCCCTGCAACAGTGGAGAAGTGAGAGATGACGAAGGAATTGTTCGGACTAACTCCGTCCCGGCGCGCCATTCTTAAAGGTGCGGGTGCGGGGTTGTTGACGGCGGGGTTCGCGGCCCCGGTCTGGAGCCAATCGGCCCCGATCAAGCTGGGCTTTCAGCTGCACCGCACAGGCATCGGCGCCGCCTATGGCCGCTGGTATGAGCGCACGGCGCAGGCCGCGCTAAAGGTTGTGAATGACGCAGGCGGCATCAATGGCCGCCCGGTTGAGATTGTGTTCGAAGATGACGGCACCGATCCCAAGCGCGGGGCCGAGGTGGTGGAAAAGCTGGTCAGTCAGGCGGGCTGCGACCTCGTCTTTGGCCCGCTCTTCAGCCATGTAGTGATCGGCACGGCCCCGCGTGCGGCCGAGTTGAAGGTGCCTTACCTTGTTTGCTCCGAAGGCTATCACGTCGCCTCGGGCATGCTGAACCGCTGGACCATGCAGCCCGGCATTACCGATGTGCACGCGCAGGTGTCGTCGATGGCGCCGTGGGTTCTGGCCAACCTTGGCAAAAAAGTCACCATGGTCTTCCCCGACTATGCCTTTGGCCATGACCACCGCGATTTCTTTACCGCTGCCGTTCAGGCCAATGGTGGTGAGGTTATTGCACAGATCGCCATTCCGCCGACAGAAACCAGCTTTACCCGCTATCTGCCGCAAATTCCGGCGGATACCGAAGTGCTTTATCACGTCATGGTTGGCCCTGCCGTTCTGACCTTTGTCAAGGAATTGGGCGAATTCTATGGCTCTGGCCCCCGCCCGGAAATCTTTGGCTTCATCGACTCGCTTGAGGCCGTCGATACCGCCTCGCCGGGGTTGGAATTCCTTGAAGGCACCCATTTCTGGGAAGGCCACAACCGCGTCAAACAGGCCGATGCGTCCGAACATGAGACGGCCTATCGCGCCGCGGTCGGGGTGGATGACAACGGGGCAAGCTTGTCGGATGCCAAGGACGTGGCGACCTATGCCCATATGTTCAGCGTCTGGGAAACCCTGCATGTCATCAAGGCGGGGATGGAGGCGTCAGGCTATCAATCCATCGCGGATCGGCAAAAGTTTGTCGAAGCGGTCGAGGCGATGAGCGACATGCCCGCCAGCCTTGCCCATGTGCAGGGCGACAAAAAATTCAATGGCAAGACCCATCAGGTCTTTGGCCATCAGTTCATCTCAAAGGTCGAAGGCGGCAAGCTGATGCGTGTCCATACCACCAGCCTTGAAGATGGCATGTATGAGGATGCTGTCGACTACACGTCGCAGTCGTTCTGATCCTCTCCGTCTACGGGCGCGGTCTAGGCTGCGCCCGCCTCTCTTTTCCTCAAACACGCAGGATCGCTTCGTGGCCTTCGGACCATTTCTTTTCCTTGCTCTGCTAGAGGGCACTGTCATGGCGGCAGTGCTGGCCTTGACGGCGGTCGGCCTGAGCCTTGTGTTTGGGGTGATGCGGGTCGTCAATGTGGCGCATGGCGAGTTTTTCATGCTGGGCGCGGTGGCTGCGTGGTTTGTCACCTATTACCTGCCCTTTCCGCCTGCCGTCACATGGACGATTGCGCTGCTGATCGCGCCACTTTTTGTGGGGGCAATCGCCGCCACGGCGGATGTGCTTGTGCTCAAGCGGCTGAAATACGACCCCGAGGCCACGATCGTCGCCACCATCGGTCTGCTGTATATCCTGCAACAGGCGGCGCTTACCTTTTACGGCCCCGATGCGCGGCCGGTCGAGCCGCCCTTTCATCTGCGCCTGCAATTCCCGTGGTTCGGCTATTCCGGCTATAAGCTTTTCGTGGTGTTGGCGGCGGGGCTGATCTTGCTGGCCGTCTGGGCCTTTATGACGCGCACGAAAGCCGGTCTGGTGATGCGCGCGACGCAGGTTGATATGGAGACTGCGCGCGCCTTTGGCATTAACGTGGATAGGGTCTATGCTGGGACGTTTGCCCTTGGTGCGGCACTTGCGGCGGCGGCGGCGGTGCTGATCGTGCCCATCCAGCAGGCGCATTACCTGATGGGGCATGACCCGTTGTTGCTGTCGTTCATCGTGGTGATCATCGGCGGCCTTGGGTCGCTGCGCGGGACCTTGGTCGCCGCCCTGATCATCGGCCTGTCGGATGGCGTGATCTCGATGTTCTTTTCGCCCACGCTCGCCAAAATCATCGCGACGCTGCTGGTCGCGCTTGTCCTTGTCTTTCGCCCACAGGGTCTGTTCGGGGCAAAGGCATGAGCGCATCGGCAAAATCTTGGGCGCTGCATCTGGGGCTGATCGCCGTTCTATTCGCGGCGCAGTTCGGTCTACCTTCATACCACGCTACCAATGTCTCGCGCATCATGGTGTTGGCGGTCTTTGCCATGGGGTATAACATCGCCTTTGGCTATACGGGGCTTTTGTCGCTGGGCCACGCGCTATTCTTCGCCGCCGGGATGTATGGGATGGGTCTACCGATCTGGACCCTTAGCTGGGCACCCATTCCGGCCCTGATCGCGGGACTGGTCGCAGGGGGCGCGTTGGCGGGGCTGGTTGGCCTTCTGGCCCTGCGCACTGCGGGGGTCAGTTTCATGATCGTGACGTTGATGTTCGCGCAGGCGGGTTATCTGACGCTGCTTTACCTCAACACCCATACTGGTGGGGATGAGGGCTTTGTCGTGGACAGTGCTGCACGGGTCATCGCGGGGTTCGATCTGTCCACCGACGCCCCGCGCTATATGGCGGCGCTGATCCTGTTTGCCACTGCCATGCTGATCTGCCTTTGGCTTGTCCGTTCCCCCTTTGGCCGGGTGATGGTCGCCATGCGCGAGAATGAGCAACGCAGCCGTATGCTGGGCTATAACCCGTTTCGGGTAAAGCTGACGGCGCTGGTGATCTCGGGCCTGTATGCGGGCATCGCGGGGGCGGCCTATGGGATGCTGTTTGGCTATGTGGGCGCCACTTTTGCCACGATCCAATATTCGATCCTGCCCATGCTCTATGTGCTGTTGGGCGGGGCGGGCACGGTGATCGGGCCGTTCTTGGGCGCGCTTTTGATGTTCTATTTGATCGACATCACCTCGGGCTATACCACGGCCTATCTGTTTGTGGTGGGTGCGGCCTTGGTGGTGCTGGTGCTGTTTGCGCCCAAGGGTATTTTGGGCACGATCCGCGAAAGGGGGCTGAAATGGCTGCCTTGATGCAAGCCTTGGGCCTGACGCGCCATTTCGGCGGCATCCGTGCGGTGGATGGGGTGAATTTCCGCCTCGAACCCGGCGAGATTCACGCGATCATTGGCCCCAATGGTGCTGGCAAGACCACCTTTGTCAGCCTGCTGTCGGGTCGTATTCCAGTGCAATCGGGAAGCATTACCCTTGGAGGTGAGGATATCACCCGCCTTGCCGCCCATGTGCGGGTGAAGAAGGGCATCGCCTATACGTTCCAGATCACCTCGGTCTATCCAAAGCTGAGCGTCTTTGACAATGTTGCCCTGGCCGCGCAAAGCGCGGGCGCGCGCGACTTGGGTGGTCAGGTCGCAGCGGCCTTGGCGCGGGTCAATCTGGCCGGGCTCGAAGACCATCTTGCTGGCAACCTGTCCTATGGCCATCAGCGATTGCTCGAGGTCGCCATGGGCCTTGCCCTGAAACCCCGCATCCTGATTCTGGATGAACCGACCCAAGGCCTTGCGGCAGGCGAGATTGAGGGGTTCAAGGCGCTGGTGCGCAGCCTTGTGCCGGAAACCACCGTCATGCTGATCGAACATAACATGGAGGTGGTGATGGACCTTGCCACCCAGATTACCGTGCTGAATTTCGGTCAGGTGCTGGCCACGGGCACGCCCGATCAGATCCGTGCCAACCCGGATGTGCAAAGCGCCTATCTTGGGGGCCATGATGCTGAGGGTTGAGGGGCTGTCAGCCGGATATGGCGATATTACCATCCTGCGCGATCTGTCGTTTCAGGCAGCGTCCGGTCAGGTCACCTGCATCATGGGCCGCAATGGGGCCGGGAAATCGACTCTGATGAAGGCGCTCATGTGTCTGGTTCCCGCCAGCACCGGAACCATCGCGCTGAATTGGCAGACGGTGCAAAACCTGCCCGCGCATCAGGTGCCGCTTTCGGGCATCGCCTATGTGCCGCAGGGGCGGCGTCTCTTTGGCCCGATGACGGTGGCCGAGAATATCGAAGTGGGGCTCTTGGCCCGTAAAAAGGGCCCCAAGACACGCGACTTCGTGCTCGACCTGTTCCCCCGCCTGCGGGAAAGACTGGATCAGGTGTCATCGACCCTTTCAGGTGGTGAGCAGCAAATGCTGGCTATCGCCCGTGCGCTCTGTCTGGAGCCAGAGGTGTTGTTGCTGGATGAGCCGACCGAAGGTTTGCAACCCAGCATGATCAAGCTGATCCGCGATACCGTTCTGACGCTGCGCGACAATGGGATGGCGACCATCATTGTCGAACAGCGGGTGGATGCGGTGCTGCGCATGTCGGACCGGGTCTGTTTCATAGCCCATGGCCGGATCGAGGCGGATGTGGCCACGGCTGAACTTGGGCCAGACTCAAGCCTGTTTCGTCAATTCGTGGGGGTATGATGGCCGGCCTTATTGCGGGTGTTGACGTGGGCGGCACATTTACGGATCTGGTGATCTTTGATCCTGAAAACGGCGCGGTGCGTCTGGCCAAGGTGCCCACCAGCCTGCCCAATCAGGCACCCGGCGTGCTGGCGGCCTTTGAGGCGGCAGGGGCGGACCTGTCGGCCATTGATCTGATCGTGCATGGGACGACCACCACCACAAATGCGGTGCTGGAACGCGCTTTGTGCAAGACGGGGCTGATCACCACCGAAGGGTTCCGCGACGTGCTGGAACTGGGCCGCCGCACCCGTCCGCAGGCCTATGGCATGCACGGGCGCTTTGTGCCGATCATCCCCCGCGATCTGCGGCTAGAGGTGCCTGAACGGCTGGATGCGCGCGGCCGCATTCTGACCCCTCTTGATGAAGCTGCGGTTGAAAAAGCAGCGCTGACCTTGCGGGAAATGGGCTGTGAAAGCCTTGTGATCCATTTTCTGCACGCCTATGCCAACCCCGAACATGAACAGCGCGCGGCCGAGATCGCGGCGCGGGTCTGGCCCAATGGCTATATCACCATGGGCCATGCCCTGCTGTCGGAAAGCCGCGAGTATGAGCGGGGCGTGACAGCGGCAGTCAATGCCAGCGTGCAGCCGCTTTTGGAGCGCTATGTCAGCCGCCTTGCCGATGAGCTAGCGGATCGCGGTTATGCCCATGACCTTTTGGTTATGAACGGCAATGGAGGCATGGTTTCCGCCGGATCAGTGTCGAAAGAGGCGGTGAAAACGGTGATGTCCGGCCCGGCCTCGGGTGTGATGGCGGCGGTGGCCACGGGGCGGCGCGCTGGGATGCCCGACCTGTTGACCTATGACATGGGCGGCACCTCGACCGATGTGGCAATGATCCGCGCCGGAAAGGCCCCCGTCTCGAATGAGATCGAGGTGGAATATGCCATGCCCATCCATGTTCCCATGGTCGATGTGCGCACCGTAGGGGCGGGCGGCGGGTCTATTGCGCGGATTGACGCGGGCAGTTTGCTGCGCGTGGGGCCAGAAAGCGCGGGGTCTACCCCCGGCCCGATTTGCTATGGCCGGGGCGGCACGCGTGTGACGATTTCGGATGCCAACCTGATCCTTGGCCGATTGCCGGCCGAACGTTTCGGTCAGGCGGCCGAGGCCGCACGCGCCGCGATGGAGGATCAGATTGCCCGCCCCCTTGGCTTGTCGGTCGAAGAGGCGGCCGAGGCCGTTGTGCGTATCGCCAACACGCATATGGCGGGGGCGATCCGCATGGTCAGCATATCCCTTGGTGCCGATCCGCGGGACTTTGCACTCTTTGCTTTTGGCGGGGCGGGGCCGTTGCATGCGGTGGCATTGGCGCGCGAACTGGCGGTGCCACGCGTGCTGATCCCTGCGCGCCCCGGCATCACAAACGCGCTGGGCTGCGTGGTGGCCGATCTACGGCATGATTTTGTGCGCACGCTGAACCGCCCCCTTGATCACGTCAATATCGAGACTGTGCATGCGGTTTTGGCCGAGCAAGAATCCGAAGGACGGCGTCTGATCGGGCAGGAAAAGATCACGCTGACCGGCATTCGCGCCGAATATTCCGCCGATATGCAATTCGTCGGCCAGACCCACCTTTTGCGCGTTCCCTTGCCATCGGCCACGCCAACGCGTGAGGAGATGCAGCGCCTGTTCGAGGCCGCCTATCACGCCCGCTTTCGCGTAGACCTTCCCAGCATTAAGGCCAATCTGGTCAACCTGAACGTATCACTCATCGGGATGCGCCCGGAGTTCGATCTTTCCGCCTTGATAGACCCTATTTTGCGCAAAGAGCGGGCCGAACCCATGGCCTCGCGCCCGGTGTGGTTTGGTGGTTGGGTCGACACTCCGGTCTATTGGCGCGATCATCTCCCACTTGACCTGACTCTGACGGGGCCTGCGATTATCGAGCAGATGGATACGACCACCATTGTCGAACCCGGTTGCGTTGTCACCTCGGACAAAGACGGAAACCTGATCGTGGCGGTGCCCCAATGACCAAATCTGCGCTTGATCCCGTCACCCTTGCCGTCTTGCAGGCCGGATTGCAGCAGGTCTGTGATGAGATGGACCTGACCTTTAGCCGTGCCGCCTTTTCCCCGGTGATTGCCGAGGCGGATGACCGATCCGATGGCATTTACAGTGCCGAAGATGGAAGCCTGATTGCCCAAGGATCAAATGGCCTGCCGGTCTTTGTCGGCGTGATGCAGTTTTCTACCCGCACTATCATCGAGCGTATTCGTTCCGGTGAAACGGCCCCGCCCGAATCGGGCGATATCTATATCGTCAATGACCCTTATCTTGGCGGGACACATCTGATGGATGTGCGCTTTGCCATGCCGGTCTGGCGGGATGGGCGCATCTTTTGCTGGCTGTCCAACACCGGACACTGGCCGGATACAGGCGGTGCGGTGCCCGGTGGCTTTTCCGCGAGTGCCATCAGCGCCGAGCAAGAGGGCCTTCGCCTACCGCCGGTCAAACTGTTCAAAAAGGGCGTGTTAGACACTGAAATCTACCAGATCATCTGCTCAAACATTCGCGTCAGCGAACAACGGATCGGCGATGTAAAGGCGCAGGCCTCGGCGCTTTTGGTGGGGGCCGAGCGGTTGGCGGGTCTGATGGACCGCTATGGTGATGACACCCTCAGCGCCGCCATTGCCGAGATGCGGGGCCTTGCCGCGCGGCAGATGCGGGCGATGATAGACCTGATCCCGCAAGGCACCTATCACGCGACAGCGATCGTCGATTCCGATGGTGTGGTGAATGAACCACTGACCATCGCCCTGACGGTGACCACGACCGAACAGGGACTGACCTTTGATTTCGCGGGCTCTTCCCCCCCCTGCATCGGCCCAATGAATTCGGTGCGCGCGACGACCCTATCGTCGGTCTATCTGGCAATGCGTCACATCTTCCCCGATGTGCCAATCAGCGCAGGCGCGTTTGAGCCGCTGCATGTCACCGGGATCGAGGGCACCTTTCTGGATGCCCACTATCCCCGCCCCGTATCGGGTTGCGCGGCCGAGGTCAGCCAGCGCATCGCCGAGGCGGTCTTTGCCGCCCTTGTGCTGGCCCTACCCGCCCGTGTGACCGCCGCCCCGGCAGGCACTAGCGGGAACTTCGGCCTTGGCGGGCATGATCCCGAAAAGGGGCGAGACTTCGTAATGTATCAGATCTCGGGCGGCGGCTATGGCGGCAACGCCGACCATGATGGGCTGTCGAATGGTTGTTCCACCATCGGTATCTCCAAGGCCCCGCCGGTTGAGATCATGGAGCAGAATTTCCCGATCCTCTATCGTCGTTATGCGCTGCACGAAGGGTCAGGCGGGGCGGGTGCGCATCGTGGTGGCTTTGGGCTGGATTATGAGATCGAGCTGCTTCGCGGCCACGCCCGCGCCAGTTTCGTGATGGATCATGGCCGCGTCGGGCCTCAGGGTGTGCAGGGCGGCAGCGATGGGGCAGTGAACCGGGTGGAGGTCACGCGCAGGGGAGAAGTTTACGTTCCCCCACATCTGTCAAAGGCGCAGGACATCACGCTGCAACCGGGGGACTGGGTGCGCGTGCGCACGCCCGGTGGTGGGGGCTATGGCAGCCCAGCAGACCGCGACCCGGCATTGATCGCCGAAGATGTGCGCCTTGGCCGCTACACGGCGGAACAGGCCGCAAAACTTTGGAACTGGCTGGGTTAGAGCCTTTTCTGCCCCCGTTGCCAGACAGATGTGAAGCGCAGCCCATCGTCCAGATGCACAAGGCTCGCCTCGCCCCCCCGGGCGCAAATGCCCAAGGTCACTGCGCCCAATAAGTTGTGCCGGATGTAGGACCTGTCGATTCAGCGAGACACTTTCTGTAATCTCCACTTGGGAGCGGGAGGGTGAGTTCAATGGCCAAAGACCAACTGGAAATCCGGCGCAAGCTGCGCATTCTGGATCACGCTGCTTTTCCGAGGTGACGGGCCAAGGATAGACGCTTGGACACTCAGACTAAACACACAGCCTCGCGCGCGGGACGCCATCCCGCAAATCCACGCTAACTTACTATGATTTGTCTCGCTGGGTGTCTCGCTGAGATTTCACGCCGCAGAACAAATATATCTATAA
>JAQCLA010000026.1 GCA_027592105.1 Pseudomonadota bacterium
GGGCTGGTAGGGGGTATAGGCCGTGTACCATGCCGGGTTTTCCAGCACATTGCGCTGGATCGCGGGCGGGGTGTGGGTGCCGTAATAGCCCTGCCCGATCATCTGGACCATCGGCTTGTTGCGGCCCGCGATGGCGCGCATATGGTCCAGCAACTCCGCCTCCGACATCGGTGCCCAGTCCAGTGCGCGTGCCTGCCGGATCGCGGCGGGCACCGTCTCATCGATCAACGCATCAAGGCTCTCGGCCCCCACCACCGCCAGCATCGCCGCCATCTCGGCAGGCGAGGGGCCGATATGGCGGCGATTGGCGAAATCTGTCGGATCATAGGCGGTCGGCGTCCAAGGCATTGGCATCATCCTCTGAGACCGGATCGGGCAACTCACCCTGATCCGCACATCTTTGCTTCACAAATACTCCGGGGGAGGCGCGGCCCAAAGGCCGCGACGGGGGCAGAGCCCCCCAGAGCGGCGTCACTCGCCGATATGCTCCTTGTACTCATCCTCATCCATGAATTCATCAAGCGCCGCGTCATCCTCGATCTTGATCTTGAAAAACCACGCCGCCCCCGTGGGGTCGTCATTGACCAAGGCGGGGTTGTCGACCAAGGCCTCGTTGATTTCGACGATCTCACCATCCAGCGGCGCCACGATATCCGAGGCCGCTTTGACGCTTTCGATTACCACGATCTCATCGCCCCGCGCGACCTGTGTTTCCAGCTCGGGCAGCTCGACGAACACCACATCGCCCAGTTGCGTCGCGGCGTATTCGGTAATGCCCACGGTGACGATATCGCCATCGAGGCTGAGCCATTCATGATCTTCTGTGTACTTCATATGATCCTCATCTGGAGGGGGTGGTCAGCGTTTGTAGCCTGGTGGAACAAAGGGCAGCGATACCTGCTGCAAGGCAAGCCGTTTGCCGCGCAGATCGCCAAAAATCACGGAATCGGTATCGGTCGCGGCATCGATCAGACCAATCGCCATGGGGCCACCCAGCGAGGGGCCAAAACCACCCGATGTGATCGCGCCGATCTGCGCGCCACCTTCTGCCTCGGCAAACAGCGCGACGCCCGCGCGCATCGGTGCGCGGCCTTCCGGGCGCAAACCCACGCGGCGGCGCGGCGCGCCATGGACCAGTTGCTCAAGAATGATGGCCGCCCCCGGAAAACCGCCCGCGCGCGCACCATCTGCACGCCGCGCCCGGCCGATGGACCAGCCTTGTCCCGCCTCAACGGGGGTGATGGTCTCATCCATCTCTTGGCCGTAAAGCGGCAATCCCGCCTCCAGCCGCAAGCTGTCGCGCGCGCCAAGCCCGATGGGGGCCACGCGCGCATCGGCAAGAAGCGCACGGGCAAAACCCTCGGCTTGGGCTACCGGGACCGAGATCTCGAACCCATCCTCGCCCGTATAGCCCGAGCGCGAGATCCACAGATCCGCGCCTTGCCAACGCAGCACGGCCACATCCATGAAGCGCATCGCGGCCACGCCCGGAACAAGGGCGACCAATGCCGCCTCGGCCTCGGGGCCTTGCAGGGCCAAAAGCGCGCGGTCGCTGACCGCTTCCACGCCTGCGATATGGGCACGCAGATGCGCCAGATCATGAGCATGGCGCGCTGCGTTGACGACGACAAAGATGTCGCCCGCGCGATGGGCAACCATCAGATCATCCAGCGCACCGCCTGTGGCATTGGTAAAGATGCCATAGCGCTGCCGCCCCTCGGGCAGGCCCAACAGATCGGCGGGGATCAGCGCCTCAAGACCCTCCAAGGCACTCTTGGGCAGGCGCAGCTGGCCCATATGGCTGACATCGAAAAGCCCTGCGTGCGCGCGTGTCCAAAGATGCTCGGCCATCACGCCTTGTGGGTATTGCACCGGCATCGACCAGCCCGCGAAGGGCACGCATTTCGCGCCCAGCTCTGCATGCAGATCGGCGAGCGGCAAGGCGGTCAGCATCGGCGCAGTCGCATTTTCGGCCATATGTCCCCGTCCCGTCCAAGGGCGCATGCGCCCGGCATCGTTAATCGCGGCCCAAGGCCGCAGTTGCGACGCCCCCTCTGTCCTTTCGCCTGAGATCGTTATCCCTTCGGCCGATGCAGTTGATGCATCACTCTCCAGAGTTTTGGTGCCAAGACAGGTCCTTTTGCCTGAGAGTTTACCGGGGCGGTTGCTCCTTCGGCCCTGACCCTCGCGGATCAGCGTCTCCCTGTATCGACGGGATCAAAATATCAGGCTTGCGAAAGCCCGCAAGGGGCCTTGTGCATCTGCGGCACTTTCGTCATCAAAACCGACATGACCACAGGCAATAATCCCTATTTCTTCGGCTATGGCAGCTTGGTGAACCGGGCGACCCATGCCTATCCAAACGCCGCGCGGGCGCAGGCCACGGGCTGGGCGCGCATCTGGCAGGCGACAGCGATCCGCCAAATCGCCTATCTGTCGGTGATCGCAGCGCCGGGGATCGCGATCGATGGCTTGATCGCGGAAGTGCCGGGGGGTGACTGGGCGGCGCTGGATCAGCGCGAACATGCTTATGACCGCCATGATCTGAGCGATGTCGCCCATGACCACCCCACAGCAGGCCGGATCATGATCTATCAGGTCGCGCCGTGCCATATCGCGCCCGAGGGCAGCCATCCGATTCTCTTGAGTTACCTCGACACAGTCGTGCAAGGCTTTGCGCGCGAGTTCGGCGAAGCGGGCGCTGCGCGGTTTTTCGAGACGACGCGCGGCTGGGATGCGGGCATGCATGATGACCGGGCAGCCCCGCTTTATCCGCGCGCTCAGGTGACCACGGCGCGCGAACGGGCGATTGTCGACGCGGCCCTGCGCGATCTGGGCGTCGTCGCGTAGGGTGCGCCTTATGGCGCACCCGAAACAGCTATCAAAGCGCCGGTTTTTTCTGCAACAGCCGCATCACATCGGCCATTTCCGGGCCTTTGTCTTGGCCTGTCACGGCCTTGCGCAGCGGCATGAACAGGGTCTTGCCTTTGCGGCCCGTGGCCTCTTTCACCGCATTGGTCCAATTAGCCCATGTTTCGCCGTCATAAGGCGGGTCGGGCAGCATACCAAAGGCCGCAGCGATGAACTCGCGATCTTCCGCCTCAACCGCGGGTGCTGCCCCGTCACGAAACAGCGCCCACCAAGGGGCAAGATCGGCCTTGGTGGTGATATTGGCGCGCGCGACATTCCAGAAATCGGCGGCAAGCGCATCGGGCACGCCAAGCGCCGCGATCTCGCCTGCTACAACCGCAAGTGGCGTCTCTTGCAAAATGCGCGCGGTCAACGGGTAAAGATCGTTCTCATCGAACTTGGTGGGGGCCGAGCCGAATTGCGACAGGTCAAAGCCCTCGGCCAATTCCTCCAACGATCCGGCAAGCACTACCGGCTGGGACGAGCCAAGCCGCGCCATCAAGCTCAACAGCGCCATGGGCGCGATCCCTGCCGCGCGCAGATCGCGCAAGGATAGCGTGCCAAGACGCTTGGACAGCGCCTCGCCCTGCGGGCCGGTCAATAACGAATGATGCGCGAAACTTGGATGGCCCGCACCAAGGGCGGCCATGATCTGGATCTGCGTGGCCGTATTGGTCACATGGTCCGAGCCGCGCACCACATGGGTCACGCCCATGTCGATGTCATCGACCACCGAGGCCAGCGTATAAAGCACCTGACCATCGGCGCGGATCAAGACCGGGTCCGAGACCGAGCCTGCATCGATGGACAGCGGGCCGAGGATGCCATCCTCCCATTCGATCCGTTCTTGGTCCAGCTTGAAGCGCCATACACCCGCGCCGCGCTCTGCGCGCATGCGCGCCTGCTCGTCGGCGGAAAGGTTCAAGGCCGCGCGGTCATAGACCGGCGGAAGCCCCATGTTCAGCTGCTTCTTGCGCTTGAGATCAAGCTCGGTCGGCGTTTCCCATGCCTCGTAGAAACGGCCCGCCGCACGCAGTTGATCGGCGGCTTCACCGTAGCGGTCCAGCCGGTCCGATTGCCGCTCGATCCGGTCCCAAGTGATGCCCAGCCATTCGAGATCTTCTTGGATGGCGTCGGCATATTCCTGTTTCGACCGCTCGGGGTCGGTATCGTCGAGGCGCAAGATGAACTGCCCACCCGCCTTTTTGGCGATCAGGTGATTGAACAGCGCAGTGCGTAGGTTGCCGACATGCAGAAAGCCGGTGGGCGAAGGCGCGAAACGGGTCGTGACGGTCATGATGTGGCCTTTTTCAACACGCGGTCGGTCTTTCAGATCGGGGCGGAATTGTCCATATCAGGGGCATGACCGCAAACACGCCCCATCACGATCTGATTGCCCCCGGCCTCGATATCTTCGAAGCGCTGGCCGCGGCCGCGCTGGCGGGGTTGCCCGCGCCCTATGATGCGGCGGCGCGCCAGATCGCGCTACGGATCGTGGACTTTGCCCCTGATGACATCCTTGCCGGGATGGCGATTGCCGATCCTTTCGAGCTGACCGGGCTTTACGAGGGTATCCCGCTGACCGAGAAATCGGTGATGGACCAACCGATGGGGCCGGATGTGATCTGGCTGTTTCGTCGACCCATCCTTGATGAATGGGCTGATCGCGGCAATGTCGGCTTAGGCGCATTGGTGGCGCATGTCTTGATCCATGAGTTGGCGCATCATTTCGGCTGGTCGGATGACGATATCGCGCGGATCGATCCGTGGTGGGAATAAGCGCGCCTGCGCCTGTCACGCAGCTGTGAATGCAACGTGCGAAAAACGGGTTATCTTGCTGCGCACGACTTCATCAAAGGATGCCGCCATGACCGAACTGACACGCCGTAGGCTTTTGGCAACCGGCGCGACGCTGCCGCTTGCCGGCGCAATGGCCAGCGCCGCACATGCCGAGGCGCCACTGCTGGGCGCAAGCTTTGGCCGCCATCGCCGCTTCATGATCGGTGGCTTCGAGGTGACGACGATCCTCGGCGGCACGACCCCACGTGAGGGGCCGCAGGGAATTTTCGGGATGAATGTCTCGCCCGAGGAATTCGCATCCGTCAGCGCGGCACATTTTCTATCGACCGATGTGGCGCAATTCTACTTCACGCCGACCGTGGTCAACACCGGCGCGGCGCTGGTGCTGTTCGACACCGGGCTAAACGCCGCTGCCACGACAGCCGCGCTGGCGGATGCGGGGTATATGCCCGACCAGATCGATATCGTCGTCCTGACCCATATGCATGGCGACCATATCGGCGGGCTCATGAACGATGGTGTGCCGACCTTTGCCAATGCGCGCTATGTGACCGGGCAGGCGGAATTCGACCATTGGGCCGCTGCAGGCAATGAGGGATTTGACACCAATGTGCGCCCGATGGCCGAGAAGATGACCTTCCTCGGCGATGGGCAGGATGTGGTATCGGGGATCACCGGGATGGCCGCCTTTGGCCATACGCCGGGGCATATGGTTTATCGGCTGGAGAGCGATGGCGCGGGGCTGGTAATCTTTGCCGATCTGGCCAATCACCCGGTCTGGTCGCTGGCGCGCCCCGATTGGGAGGTGCGCTTCGACGCCGACAAGGCCGCCGCAGCCGCCAGCCGCCGCAAGGTGCTGGGCATGATCGCCGCCGATCGTATCCCGGCGGTGGGCTATCACATGCCCTTCCCCTCCGTGGGCTATGTCGCACCGGGCAGCGATGGCGCGGAATTCCGTTGGGTGCCCGAAAGCGGTCAGCTGATGGGCTGAGGCGAGCATGCCTGAAAAGCAAAGGGCCGCGCAGATCGCGCGGCCCTTTTTCGTGTCGGAGCGATAGCTCAGGCGAGCTTGGCGGCCATCTCGACAAGGCGCTTGGCTTGATGGGCGATCGCGGCCTCGACCTCGGGCGTGATTTTGCCCGCCACGGCGACCGTGCCATAGGGGTTACCACCAGCGGCGAACACGGCCGGATCGGTAAAGCCCGGGGCAACGATGACGGCACCCCAATGCATCATGGTGGTGTAAAGACCCAACAGCTTGCTTTCCATCCCGCCATGCAGGTTTTGCGCCGAGGTCATGGCGCTGACGGCCTTGTTGGCCAATGCGCCCGAGAACCACTGACCGCCAAGGCTGTCGATAAAGGCGCGCAGCTGGCTGGCCACCGTGCCAAAGCGGGTGGGGGCAGAGAAGAGATAGGCATTGGCCCATTCCATATCGGCGGGGGTCGCCACCGGAATATCGGCGGATTTCTCGGCCTGTGCCTTCCACGCATCTTGAGAGGCCACAACCTCGGCAGGGGCGGTTTCGGCGACGCGCAGCACGCGCACCTCGGCGCCCGCGGCGCGGGCGGCTTCAGCGGCGATTTCGGCCATGTGGTGGTTGGTGCCGTAGGTCGAGTAATAGACGATGGCGAGTTTGACGTTGGACATGAAAATAGCTCCGTGAACGCGGGTGACGTGATGCATCGCACTTGCGCGCAGCCGGGCCTTTGCACAATTCCACGCCAATGCAATCCATCGGTGCATCGGCGCACAGCGGCAGGGCTTGCCTTTCACCGAAACGGCGCGCCGTGGCACCAGACAGTGAGGGAATGGCGTTCACCCACTGTCACCGGCGTGACGCGGTGCAGCACGAAAGCGGGAAATAGCGTGGCCACACCGCGTGCGCGGTCGGCCGCGATGATCCCCGCGCCGGGCATCACCTCCAGATCGCCACCGCGATAGGCGTCGGGTTCGGACAGCTGCACCACGATGGTCAGCTTACGTCGCTCGGCCAATCGCCCCTCGCCCACATCGGAATGCCAGCCGAAATGCCCTTCGCGCTCGGCACCATAGCGGGCCACCTGTGCGCTTTCGGCGAAATCGGTGATATCAAAATCGAAGACATCGCGGTTGGCCACACGGACGATTTCGATGATGCGATCCATGACCCAAGATGTCCCTTCGACATCATCGAGCCAGACCAGATCGGCCCGACGCAGGTTATGGTCGCGGGCTTGGCGTACAAGGCCCGCATCGCGGCTGGGGGTGGTGGCGATTGTATCGAGAAGGCGCGCGCAATCGGCACCGGAAAAGGCGTCGCTCACGGACTGAACGGCGATCATATCTGTCACTCCAGAAAACAGCACGCGCGCCGCGGTTCAATGTCGGTCGCCCTGCCCAGTGCTCAGATGGGCCGCTTTGCTGCTTGCGTCAAGCCAAGCTAGACGCGATCCCCGCGTTCAAGGCGCGCCAAAAAGGCATCGGCGCTGTCCAACGTCGCCTGCCGCTTGTCATCGGACATCTTCATCCAAGTGCGATACATCTGCGCCATGCGCGGGTTGCGGCCAAAGCGATCGCGGTGACGATGCAGAAAGGCCCAATAGAGGTAGTTGAAAGGACAGGCTTTCTCGCCTGTCTTTTCCCCGATCTCATAGGCGCAGTGCTTGCAATGATCCGACATCTTGTTGATGTAGTTGCCGCCCGAAACATAGGGCTTGGACCCGACGATGCCGCCATCGGCGAATTGGCTCATCCCGATGACATTTGGGGCCTCGACCCATTCATAGGCATCGGCATAGACGGCCAGATACCATTCGTGCACCTGATAAGGGTCGATCCCCGCCAGAAGGGCGAAATTGCCCGTCACCATCAGGCGTTGGATATGGTGGGCATAGGCCTCATCCCGCGTCTGCTCAACGGCGCGCGACATGCAGCGCATCTTGGTATCGCCCGTCCAATAGAAGCCGGGCAAGTCGCGGTCATGGCCCAGCGTGTTCATGCGGGTGTAATCGGGGCCTTGGCGGAAATAGATGCCGCGCATGAATTCGCGCCAGCCGATGATCTGGCGGATGAAGCCCTCGACCGCGTTCAGCGGTGCGTGGCCCGCGTGATGGGCGGCTGCGGCGGCCTCGCAAATCTCGCGCCAGCCCAAAAGGCCCGCGTTGAGGTACATCGAGATGACGGAGTGATAGAGGAAGCGGTTGCCATCCAACATCGCATCCTGAAAATCCCCGAAACGCGGCAGGGCATGCGCGATGAAATGATCGAGTGCCTTCTTCGCGCCCGCCCGGTCGGTGGCGAACCAGAAAGGGTGCAGCGTGCCGAAGTTGCCCGAAAAGCGGGTTTCGACCAGCGCCAGAACCTCTGCGGTCACGGCGTCGGGCTCAAACCGCAGCGGCCCGTCGAAAGCAATCTCTCCCGGCGCGGGTTTGCGGTTGTCGTGGTCGTAGTTCCATTTACCGCCCGCGGGTTGATCGCCCTCCATCAACAGGCCCGTCTTGCGGCGCATCTCGCGGTAGAACCATTCCATGCGGAGTTCCTTGCGCCCTTCGGCCCATTGGTCGAATTCGGCATGGCTGCACAAAAAGCGGTCGTCGGGAAACTGGTGGACGGGGATGGGGCAGTCTTCCAGCGCCGCGATCAGGCGAAACTCGCCGGGTTCGGTCGCCAGAACCTCGGTCGCGCCCGTCTCCGCCGCGCGGCGGATCAGTTCGCCGGGGATGGTGTGGGTGTTCTCCGGATCATCAAGCCGCGTGTAGGCCACGCGCCAGCCCTGCCCCTCTAGCTGGGTGGCGAATTTGCGCATGGCGGCAAAGAGAAAGGCGATCTTCTTGGGATGGTGGGGGACATAGGACGCCTCGCCCAGCACTTCGGCCATAACGATGGTGTCGCGCGCCGAATCGCCTTCGCGCAGCGCGGATAGATCATCGGAGAGCTGGTCGCCCAAGATCAGGATCAAGCGCCCTACCATGGCAATTCCTGCCCGGCATAATCGTAGAACCCGCCAGATTGCGCAGGCGCCAGCCCCGCCATCACGTCGCACAGCGCGCGCGCGGCCTCGGCTGGCGGCATCTTGCCATGGCTTGGGTCATAATTTTCGGTGAAAGGCGTGGCGACCGTGCCGGGATGAAGCGCCGCGATCACCGCCTCGCGGTGGCTGCGCCCAATCTCGATCGCCGTGCCATGCACGATCTGGTTCAGCGCGGCCTTTGACGCGCGATAGGAATACCAGCCACCCAAGCGGTTGTCCCCGATCGAGCCCACCTTGGCCGTCAGAACCCCCGTGACCGAGCGCCCCTTGCGCGGCAGAAGGCGTGGCAGATGGGTCAGGATTTGCGCCACACCGATGGTGTTGACGGCAAAGACCTGCGCCATGGCCACCGGGTCGATCTGGGCCAGTTGCTTTTCGGGCGCGCCACCCCCGGGCGCAAGAATGCCCACTGCGACGAAAACCGCATCAAACGGCCCCGTCAGCGCGCCCATCACCCGCGCCACGCTGGCCGGATCGGTCACATCCAAACCGTCCGCGGCCCGCGAAAGCCCCGTCACCATGGCGCCGCGCGCCTGCCATTCTTCGGCCACCGCGCGGCCAATGCCGCTAGATGCCCCGATCACCAATGCCTGTTCCATGAGGGTGCAGCTATGACGCGCAAGGGATCGGTCAATGGCACTGACCCGAAAGGGGGTTTTCAAAGCCGCAAGGATCGGTATTTTCACCATCATGATCACGCAGGCCCATATCACGACCCTTGCCGCGCCCAGCGCGCGGTTGTCGTTGCTTGGCCTGCTGCTTCTTAGCCGCCTCTGAGCGTGCCATTCGGCGCGACCGCTCAGAGGAGGGATAGCGCCGATCACCCCCCAAACAGGCAGATGCCCCTAGGCTAAGGACCAACCGCTATGACCACCGAAAAAAACCGCGTCTTGATTTTCGACACCACGCTGCGCGACGGCGAGCAATCGCCCGGCGCCACGATGAGCCATGATGAAAAGCTGGAGATTGCCAGCCTTTTGGACGAGATGGGCGTCGATATCATCGAAGCGGGCTTTCCCATCGCCTCGGAAGGGGATTTCGCCGCTGTCTCCGAGATCGCCAAGCAGACGCGCAATGCCACGATCTGTGGGCTGGCGCGCGCGAGCTTCAAGGATATCGACCGCTGCTGGGAGGCGGTGCGCCACGCTAAATCCCCGCGTATCCATACCTTCATCGGCACCTCGCCTATGCACCGGGCCATTCCCAATCTGACGATGGACGAGATGGCCGAGCGCATCCACGACACCGTCAGCCATGCGCGCAACCTGTGCGATAATATCCAGTGGTCGCCGATGGATGCGACGCGGACCGAGTGGGATTACTTGGCCCGTGTGGTCGAGATCGCAATCAAGGCGGGTGCCAGCACCATCAACATCCCCGACACGGTGGGCTATACCGCGCCGGTGGAAAGTGCCGATCTTATCCGCCGCTTGATTGCCGAAGTGCCCGGTGCCGAAGATGTGATCTTCGCCACCCATTGCCACAACGATCTGGGCATGGCGACGGCCAATGCGCTGGCCGCGGTCGCCGGCGGCGCGCGCCAGATCGAATGCACGATCAATGGCTTGGGTGAGCGCGCAGGCAACACCGCGTTGGAAGAAGTGGTGATGGCACTCAAAGTGCGCCATGACATCATGCCCTACACCACGGGCATCGACACCACCAAGATCATGCATATCTCGCGCAGGGTCTCGACCGTGTCGGGCTTTGCGGTGCAGCCCAACAAAGCCATCGTGGGCAAGAACGCCTTTGCGCATGAAAGCGGCATCCATCAGGACGGGATGCTGAAATCGGCCGATACCTTCGAGATCATGCGCCCCGAAGATGTTGGGCTGGCGGGCACCTCGCTGCCCTTGGGCAAACATTCGGGCCGCGCGGCATTGCGCGCCAAGCTCAAAGACCTGGGCTTCGATATGATCGACAACCAGCTCAACGATCTGTTCGTGCGCTTCAAGGCGCTGGCCGACCGCAAAAAAGAAGTCTTTGACGATGACCTAATCGCGCTGGTCACCGATGCGGCGGCGGCAGGCACCAAGGATCATCTAGAGTTGAAATTCCTGCGCGTGATCTGCGGCACCGAGGCACCGCAATCGGCCGACATCACCCTGCGGGTGGGCGAGAAAGACGCCCAAGCCACAGCACAAGGCGATGGGCCGGTCGATGCGGCCTTCAACGCGGTCAAGGCGCTTTATCCCAACGAGGCGGTTTTGCAGCTTTATCAGGTCAACGCAGTCACCGAAGGGATGGATGCGCAGGCCACCGTTACTGTCCGCGTTGAAGAGGGCGGGCGCATCACGACGGGTCAAGCCGCCGACACCGATACGATCGTGGCCAGCGTGAAAGCCTATGTAAACGCGCTCAACCGCTTGATCGTGCGGCGTGAAAAGCTGGGCTCGGACCGCAAGGAAGTCTCTTACAAGGACGCGGGCTAAGGGCGGACGGCGAAAAGCTGGCGTTTTCCAACCGGAAAGCGCAAGAATTCCGGCCCATTTACCAGCGAAAATGCGCTGGTGCGTTTCTGATCGAGGCCTTTACGCGGCTTGCCGCCAAGGCCTATATACAAACCTCAGGGGCATGGCCGAGTCTCTTTCCGGGACGCGGGTCATGCCCTTTTGAAATCGCGCAAAGGGCATGTGCAGATGGCAATGTGGGGCAATCTTTTCTCGTCGGATATGGCGATCGACCTCGGCACGGCCAATACGCTGGTCTATGTCAAAGGCCGTGGCATCATCCTCAATGAACCCTCGGTCGTGGCCTATCAGGTCAAGGATGGGGTGAAAAAAGCCTTGGCCTTTGGCGAAGATGCCAAGCTGATGCTGGGCCGCACGCCGGGTTCGATCCAAGCGATCCGCCCAATGCGCGACGGCGTCATCGCAGATTTCGATGTGGCCGAAGAAATGATCAAGCATTTCATCCGCAAGGTTCACAAGCGCACCACATTCACCAAGCCCAAGATCATCGTTTGCGTGCCCCATGGCGCAACGCCGGTGGAAAAACGCGCGATCCGGCAATCGGTGCTGGGTGCCGGCGCGCGCAAGGCGGGGCTGATCGCCGAACCCATCGCAGCCGCCATCGGTGCGGGCATGCCGATCACCGACCCCACGGGCTCCATGGTCGTCGATATCGGCGGTGGCACGACCGAGGTGGCTGTGCTGTCTTTGGCCGATATCGTTTATGCGCGCTCGGTCCGGGTGGGTGGCGACCGGATGGACGAGGCGATCATCAGCTATCTGCGGCGCAATCAGAACCTGCTGATCGGTGAAGCAACCGCCGAGCGGATCAAGACATCCATCGGCACGGCACGCATGCCCGATGACGGGCGCGGTGCCTCCATGCGCATCCGTGGGCGCGACCTGCTCAATGGTGTGCCCAAGGAAATCGAGATCAGCCAAGCCCAAGTCGCCGAGGCGCTGGCCGAACCCGTGCAACAGATCGTCGAGGCGGTGATGGGCGCGCTTGAAGCAACCCCGCCCGATCTGGCCGCTGATATCGTCGATCGTGGTGTGATGCTGACGGGGGGTGGCGCGCTTCTAGGCGATCTCGACATCGCGCTGCGCGAACAGACCGGCCTGGCCATTTCGGTCGCTGACGAGTGCTTGAATTGTGTTGCCGTCGGGACCGGCAAGGCGCTGGAGTATGAAAAACTCCTGCGTCATGCGATCGATTACGACAGTTGAGCCCCTCTGACGCCGCCTGACGCGCGCCGCACCGAAGGAGCGAGATGGCACGAGAGCCCAATGATCAGGCCTATGCCCGCCCCGTCCGGCGATTGCTGGTGACGGTGCTGATTCTTGCGCTGATCGCGTTGGTGCTGGTGTGGCGTATCGACAATCCCCGCATCGAACGCATGCGCGCGGCGATCATCGACCGCGTCGTGCCGAATATGGAATGGGCGATGGCGCCCGTGACGGGTTTGGCACGCATGGTGGATGGGTTCCAAAGCTATGCCCGGCTTTACGAGCAAAACGAGGAGTTGCGCCGCGAATTGCAGCAAATGCGTTCGTGGCGCGAGGCGGCGCTGCAATTGGAACAAGAAAACGCGCGCCTGCTCGACCTCAACCGGGTGCGGCTTGATCCAGAGCTGACTTTTGTCACCGGGATCGTGATGGCCGATGCCGGCAGCCCCTTTCGCCGTTCGGTCTTGATCAATGTCGGTGCGCGCGACGGTATTCTTGATGGCTGGGCGACGATGGACGGTCTGGGCGTTGTCGGGCGCATTTCGGGCGTGGGCGAAGGCACCAGCCGGGTATTGCTGTTGACCGATAATAACAGCCGCATCCCCGTGACAATCCAGCCATCCGGGCAGCAAGCGCTCTTGATGGGCGATAACTCGCCCGCCCCGGTGCTTGATTTCATCGAAGCCCCCGAGGATATCGCCGCCGGGGACCGGATCGTCACCTCGGGCGATGACGGGATTTTCCCGCCCGGATTGCTGGTTGGGCAAGTCGTCGAGACAAATGATCGTATGTTACGCGCGCGGCTGGCCGCCGATATCGCGCGGCTGCGTTTCTTGCGCGTCATGCGTAGCCACCCCGGCACAACCTTGGGTGACCCCGGCATGCTGATCGGCCCGCCATGGCCCCCACCAGAGGGGTTCGTTTTGCCGCCCGGCGCCGCGCCGACCTTTCGTCCCGGCCAGCGACCAGTGACGCCACTTGGGCTCTCGCGTGAAGGCACGTTAGAGTGAGCATGCGCAACAGCACACAGCATATCTGGAGCTACCGGGCGCTTTTCTTGGCGCTCTGTGCCAGTGTAATCTGCATCAAGATGATGCCGCTGTCGCTCGACAATACTGGCGTGCCGGGGCCGGACCTGCTTTTGGCGCTGACGCTGGCATGGCTTTTGCGCCAACCCGCAGTTGTGCCCTTGGGTGCGATTCTCGTGGTGTTCTTGCTTGCCGATTTCTTGTTTCAGCGGCCACCGGGCCTGTGGACCCTTTTGGTCATTATCACATCGGAGGCACTCCGCCGGCGGCGATTGACGATGACCGAATTCCCCTTTTTGCTGGAATGGACGGCCTTTAGCGGTGCGGTCTTCGTGATGATCGTGGTCGAGCGGATGCTGTTGTGGGTGTTGTTCGTCGATCCCCCGCCCTTGGGCTTGTCACTGGCTCACGCCATTGTCACCGTAGCGATCTATCCGCTGGTCGTCGGTATCTCGAAATTCCTGTTCGGTCTGCGTAAGATCGGCCCAGCAGAGGTCGAAGCATAACACATGAAGCGCACCGTCAAAGACACCGAGGACAGCACCCGCCAAATCGGGCGGCGCAGCCTGTTTGTGGGCGGGCTGTTCTTGGCCACGGGTGCGGTGCTGACCGGGCGCATGCGCTATCTTCAGGTCGAGCGCGCCGATGATTTTCGCCTCTTGGCCGAAGAGAACCGGATCAATATTCGCCTTTTGCCGCCCGCGCGCGGCCTGATCTTCGATCGCGGCGGTGTGCTTTTGGCCGCCAATGAGCAGAACTACCGTGTCACGCTGGTGCGCGAGGATGCAGGCGATGTCGACGCCGTCTTGGCCGAGCTTGCGCGGATCGTGACCCTTGACATGACCGCGCTGGAACGTGCCCGCGCCGAGATCGCGCGCCGCCCCCCCTTCGTGCCTGTCACCATCGCCGACCGGCTGAGTTGGGCCGAGATCAGTGCCATCGCCGTCAATGCGCCCGCCCTGCCCGGCATCACCCCCGAGGTGGGGCTGTCGCGCGTCTATCCGATGGGGGCCGATCTTGCCCATGTGGTGGGCTATGTCGGTCCGGTATCGGATTATTACCTCGAACAAACCGGCGACACCGACCCGGTGCTCCAGATCCCCGATTTTCAGGTGGGCCGCTACAATGTCGAGGCGCGCATGGAGCGCGTCTTACGCGGCCGTGCTGGCACCAAACGGGTCGAGGTCAATGCCGGTGGCCGCGTGATGCGCGAATTGGATCGCGACCCGCCCGATCCCGGCGGCGATCTTCAGTTAACCATCGATGCCGGGCTGCAGAATTACGTCGAGGCACGTTTGTCGGGGGAAAGCGCCGGCGCCATCGTGATGGATTGCCAAAGCGGCGAAATTCTTGCGCTGGGATCAACGCCCACCTTTGACCCCAACCTCTTTGTGCGCGGCATTTCCACCGCCGCGTGGAATGGGCTGAACAATGACCGCTATCGCCCGTTGGCCAACAAGGCGACACAGGGGCTTTATCCACCCGGCTCGACCTACAAAATGATCGTGGCGCTTGCCGCGCTGGAAGCAGGGGTGATCACGCCCGACGAGACAGTGTTTTGCCCCGGCCACATGGATGTGGGCGACCGCCGCTTCCATTGCTGGAACCGTGGCGGCCACGGGCGGGTCAATCTGATCGAAAGCATCAGCCAAAGCTGCGACGTCTATTTCTACGAGTTTGCCCAGCGCGTGGGCATCGAGGCGATGTCGGACATGGCCAAGCGCTTGGGCTGTGGCGTGCGCCATGACCTACCCATGTCCGGTATCGCCGAGGGGCTGGCGCCAACCATGCAATGGAAGGCGCAAAATCGCGGCGCCGCATGGGTGGTGGGCGACTCGCTCAATGCCTCTATCGGGCAGGGCTTCGTTTTGTCGTCGCCGCTGCATCTGGCGGTGATGACCGCACGCTTGGCCACCGGGCGCGCGATCGTGCCGACGCTGATCCGCTCGATCGATGGGATCAGCCAATTGCCCGATCAAGCAGCCGATATCGGCATTGACGCGGGTCATCTCCAATTGGTCCAGCGCGGCATGTGGCAGGTCAATAATGACAGGCTCGGCACAGCTTACAGCAGCCGTGTCGAAGTGGCCGATTACGCTATCGCTGGCAAAACCGGCAGCAGCCAAGTGCGCAATATCACCGCCGCCGAGCGGGCATCGGGCGTGATCTCGAATGCTGATCTGCCTTGGGAACGGCGCGACCACGCGCTTTACGTCGGCTACGCACCCTATGACAATCCGCGCTACGCCTGTTCGGTAATCGTCGAACATGGCGGTGGCGGCTCTGCCGTCGCCGCACCCATCGCGCGTGATATCTTGCTACGCGCGCAATTGGGCGAGGTGCCGCCACCAACGCTTTACCCCGCCAATCAGCGCCGTGACATCGAACGGTTACATCGCGAATTGCCGATCTTGCGCACGCCACCCACCCCCACGGGCCGCACCGTGCGGAGCCAAGCATGAGCTTTCTTGAATACAATGTGAAATTCACGCCAACCGGCTGGCGCAAGATCTTGTATCTGAACTGGCCCTTGATCGTTTTGCTGATCGCGGTGGCGGGTGTGGGTTTCTTGATGCTCACCTCGGTGGCGGGTGGCCGCATCGACCGTTGGGCAGAGCCACAGATCGAGCGTTTCGCGCTTGGTTTCATCTTGATGCTGATCGTGGCCTTGGTGCCGATCTGGTTTTGGCGCAACGTCTCGGCCCTGGCTTTTGGCCTGTCGGTGCTTTTGCTGCTTTTCGTGGAATTTTTCGGCGTGGTCGGTATGGGCGCTCAACGCTGGATCGATCTGGGATTCATGCGGCTGCAACCCTCCGAGTTGACCAAGATCACGCTCGTCATGGTGCTGGCCGCCTATTATGATTGGCTCGATGTCAGCAAGAAATCGCGCCTGCTCTACGTCATCTTCCCACTGGTCTTGATCGCCATCCCCGTGGCGCTGACCTTGCGCCAGCCCGATCTTGGCACTGCGTTGCTGTTGTTGATGGGCGGCGGTGCGGTGATGTTTCTGGCGGGCGTGCATTGGGCCTATTTCGCGGGTGTCATCGCATTGGGCGTGGGTGCGGTTTTTGCCGTGTTCACCTCGCGCGGGACAGGCTGGCAGCTGTTGCAAGACTACCAGTACCGGCGGATCGACACGTTCTTGAACCCGTCCAATGATCCGCTTGGCGCGGGCTATCACATCACCCAAAGCCAGATCGCACTGGGATCGGGCGGCTGGACAGGGCGCGGTTTCATGGAAGGCACGCAAAGCCGCCTGAACTTTTTGCCCGAGAAACACACCGATTTCATCTTCACTACCTTGGCCGAGGAGTTCGGTTTTGTCGGTGCCTCCTCCTTGTTGGCGCTCTACATCCTGATCCTTGTTTTTTGCATTGTCATCGCACGCGCAACCCGCGACCGCTTTGCCGCGCTTTTGGTCATGGGGATCGCGGTTGCCTTCTTCCTGTATTTCGCGGTCAATATGGCGATGGTGATGGGCTTGGCGCCGGTCGTCGGCGTGCCGCTGCCCTTGGTCAGCTATGGCGGATCGGCGATGCTTGTGTTGATGGTTGCCTTCGGGCTCGTGCAATCGGCCCATATTCACCGCCCGCGCTAACCACAGACAGGAGGCCCCATGCCCACCATTCTTTTCGCCGCCAAATCAGAGCGGTGGAGCATCTATGAGCCTCATCTGCGCACCGCCCTTGGCGAAAACGGCCTTGGCCATGCCCATCTGACGGTCGAGGCCGCGCCGGGCGATGTCGATTACATCATCTACGCCCCCAATTCCGGCCTGACCGATTTCACCCCCTACACGCGGCTCAAGGCCGTGCTGAACCTCTGGGCGGGGGTCGAAGATGTGGTGGGCAATGCCACGCTCAAGGTGCCATTGGCGCGCATGGTCGATGAGGGTCTGACCGAAGGCATGGTGGAATATGTCACCGGCCATGTGCTGCGCCACCACCTGGGGATGGATACCCATATCCACGGCCAAGACGGGCGCTGGCACGACGACAGCACGCCGCCCCTGGCGCGCGACCGCAGCGTGGCTGTTCTGGGCCTTGGCGTGCTGGGCACGGCTTGCGCGCAGGCGCTGGCAGCGCTGAACTTTCCGACCCATGGCTGGTCGCGCAGCGCGAAATCCATCCCCGGCGTCA
>JAQCLA010000027.1 GCA_027592105.1 Pseudomonadota bacterium
GCAAACACTCCAATACAAAACGCCCTCACAGCGCCTTGGGATACCGGCCTCCAGCACCGGAAACCATCGCGCCAATAGACCAGCGGCCGATTATGCACTAACAATCAAACCGGACCAATCAGAGCAGGCTAGGCACGACCATTTTGGTTTAAACCGGGTCAGTTCTCGGTGACAATCAACAAATTCGGGCCAAAGCGCGTCGATAAGCCGATTTCGTTGCCTTTTGTGAACCGCATGGCTACCCTCAACATATATGTTATAATACTATAAAGATGGGGCTGTGGTAGATGCCTTAGCGACAAGAACCGCGGTCCGAGTAGCTATACTCAGGGATGGCGGTTCGCGGAACATCATCCGAGCTCCCGCTGCTGTGCCAGCCCTGCGTCTCAGGGACTGCTGACCAAGGGCGGGTTCAAATCTGCGGGCATCGGGCACACATAGGGGGTCAGAGCGAGACGGCTTGCATGTTCTGCCTTAGCCTCAGCCAACCGCGCCGGATCAGCCATCAAGATCTGCGCGACACGACCCATGGCCTTGGCGGCATGGGTCATGCCCTTGTGCGCAGCGCCTGAGAGGCCTTGTGCTGTCATCTGCCAGCTATGTAAGGGTGTTCCAATGGCAGCAGTGGCCACCAAGACTTCGGTCGTGGGAACCTTCCATGTCACATCGCCTACATCGGTCGACCCGATCAGCACGGCACCGCCAGGACGCATCGGCACCACCCAATCGCAGAGGACGGCCTCGCTGGGCGGCTGGTTGATCACCGACCATTCCGCCGCGATGTCGGAGGGCGACAGGCCGGCCTGAATGCGGGCGGCATAGGCGCGGTCCTGATCATCGAAAGGCACGCCGCCCAATTCATCGAGCGCCTCTTGCATAACCCGGTCCATGGTCAGGTTCTCGAAATGGTTCGAGACGGCAGCAAACATCTTAGCGCTGACCTGCGTATCGGTCATCAAGGCCGCCCCTTCGGCCACCTTCTTCACCCGCTCGACCAAAGCCAACATCTCATGGAGATGCAGCGCCCGGATGGAATAGCGCACCGCGGCGCGCGATTGCACTACATTGGGCGCTTTGCCGCCGGCATCGAGGTAGGCGTAGTGGATGCGCGCATCTTGGACCATATGCTCACGCAGGTAATTCACCCCAACCGACATCAATTCGACTGCATCCAGCGCCGAACGCCCCAGATGTGGCTGCGCTGCGGCATGGGCGGCGCGTCCGGTGAAGTGAAAATCCATCCGCGTGTTGGCAAGCGACAGCGGGTCATCGACACGCGTCATGCCGCCCGGATGCCATGTCACAGCGGCATCGACATCGTCAAAAGCCCCGTCGCGCACCATGAAAGCCTTGGCCGCACCGCCCTCTTCGGCGGGGCAACCGTAGTAGCGCACGCGCCCCGCCGTGCCGGTTGCCGCCAACCAATCCTTGACCGCGCAGGCCGCCAGCATCGCGGCCGAACCCAGCAGGTTATGACCACAGCCATGGCCGGGGGCGCCCTCTTCCAGTTCTTGCTGATGGTCGATCCCTGCGACTTGGCTGAGCCCGGGCAGCGCGTCATATTCACCTAAGATCGCGATGACCGGCCCACCCGTGCCTGCCTCGCCGGTTACGGCGGTGGGGATGCCCGCCACCCCTTCGGTCACATCAAACCCCTTGCTGCGCAGCATCTCGGCATGGGCAGCGGCTGAACGGAATTCGCCATAGAGTGTCTCGGGCGTGGCCCAAACACGGTCGGACAGCCCGATCAAATCATCCTTGTGGCGGTCGACAAGTTCGGGGATGGCAGAGGTGTTTTGCATCGTCGGTCTTTCTGTAGTTCAACCCGCTACGGGTTCGGCTAGCCGCACAGCGGTCTTGCCGCGCCAAAGCCTGCGTGATGGCATGATGAGGACCGTCACCGGATGGGGTGCGCGGACCTCGGTTGGGCCGTCATGGCCGATCAGCGTGTCTTGCGGCAGGCGCTCCAGCCCGCGCCAATCTTGCGCAAAGCGGAAATCATCGGTTTCTATGGTTACCGCGCGCGAGACTTGGAGGAATTGCATCGTTGCAGGGGCGGGCCGTTGTGACAGCCAGTCTTGCCCGAAATCGGGCGCTGTCGCCCCGGTCGCGCGCAAGAACCGGATCGCGGTTTCCATCGCTGCACCTTCGGCGGCGGCTTCCCAATGCTGGCCACATTCCACCAGCATCGCATTGCGCGGCGAGGCGGGATCGCCAAAGCCGCCATAGTCGCGCATCCGCACCCCTTCGGCATGGCCATGGTCATTGATCACCAGATCGGGGTAGCCCACGCTGCGGGCCAATTCGCGCCCCTTGGGGCGCAGCCCCGCGATGGTCAAGGCTTGTGCCTTATTCTGCATCGAATGGATGTCGAGCAGCATGTCGACCGTGTCGAGCCATGGCCGCACCTCGCGCGCGCGGCGCAATTCCTCGGTCAGCTTGCGGTCGGGATCGTCAAGCACGGCTGTCGACCAAAGCCGGTTCAAATCCTCGTCAATCCAGCGCGAGGCATCAGGTATCTCTGGATCAAAGGCCTCATGGGCTGCAACATTGATGAAGGCGAAAGACAGCTTGCCCCGCACAGGGCGCGTATGGCGCCGCATCAGCCAATCAAGGGTCAGCGCGCCGCAAGGCTCGTTGCCATGCACGATCGCGGTGATCGCAACATGGGGGCCGGCCACGCCGCTGTCGAAGGTCCAGATATAGGGGATGCTGCCCGTACCCTTTGCATAGGCGGAAATGTCAGGCGGGGCCAGTTCCACGGGAAATGGATTGGGAAGGCCGGTGGCTGATCCTTTGGTGGGATTTGTCATTCTGCCGCTGTCCTCTTGAGACGGGTTTCGACATGCTCGGCCAGATGCGCGGCAAGCGCCGTGAAGCAGGCCTTGAGTGTGGGGTAACCTGCGTTCGGCTCCCGCGTGATTTCATTCATGTAAAGCTTGCGATTAACCTCGATCTGCATTGAGTGACGCCCCTGTGCCGGCGCGCCATTGGCGCTGATCAACTCCATCCCCTTATAGGGATCATTGACCGCGACCGTGTAGCCGCGTGCGACAAGATAAAGGCGCACGGCCTCGGTCAGCCCTGCCTCACAGGCAGTGCCATCACGATCACCCAAGACGAAATCGGGCCGCTCTGTGCCACGATCTTGCGTCGACATGGCAGAGGCGAATTGCTGCATGGAATGGCAATTGATGTGCCACACCGCACCCCAGCGTGCATGCGCGTCGTCAAGCAAGCCGCGCAGCCGCGCCTGATAGGGCCGGTGGTAGCGCGCCACGCGGTCTGCGACCTCTTCGGCTGTCAAAGGGCGATCATACATCGCCCCCCCCGCCGGTGGCACCCGTGTCCAGCATAGCCCGATGCCCAAGCGGCTTTTCACCGATGGGTTCAGCGGTGCGGGATAGCTGCCCGTGATCGCGTCCGGGTCGATGTCATCGGGCGCGCGATTAGCATCGACGAATGAGCGCGGGAAATGCGCCTCGAGCAAGACCGCGCCATGGGCCATGGCCCCCGCCCAAAGATCGGCGACGTGGGTATCTTCGGCTTGCCGCAACAGAGCCGGATCGGCGGCATGATTGAATTCCGGCGGGTAATGCGTGCCAGAATGCGGGCTATCGAAGATCAGCGGCAAGCGTTGCTGGCTTTCGCCGCTGACGCTGAAAACGCCCGGAACGGTTTCGGTCATGCGGTTCCCCCGTCATGCAGATGGCAGGCGGTGCTGTGACCGTCCACGGTGATGGTACGTGGCACCGCGGCTCGGCAACGGGGACCGGCCATGGGGCATCGCGGATTGAAATGGCAGCCCGGCGGCGGGTTCAGTGGTGAGGGGATTTCGCCCTTGACGGTGCGAAAGGCTTGCCGCCCCGCGCCAAGGCGCGGCACCTGATCAAGCAAAGCCTGCGTATAGGGGTGGCGCGGCCCGCGAAACAGCGCATCCGTCGGCGCAATTTCGACGATCCGGCCCAGATACATCACCACCACCCGGTCGGCGATATGCTCGATCACGCCCAGATCATGGCTGATAAAGAGATAGGTCAGGTCCAGATCGCGGCGCAGATCTTGGAACAGATTGATCACCTGTGCTTGGATCGAGACATCAAGCGCCGCGATGCTTTCGTCGCAAATCAGAAAATCGGGTTGCACGGCCAGCGCGCGGGCAATGCCGATGCGCTGGCGTTGGCCGCCAGAAAACTGGTGGGGGTAGCGCTGCGCATAGGATGGGTCGAGACCCACTTTGGCCATCATTCCCGCGACATAGGCGGGCATATCCGCGCGGCTGGTCAGCCCGTGGTAAATCGCCGCCTCTCCGATAATGCTTTGCACCTTCATCCGAGGATTGAGCGAGGACATCGGATCTTGAAAGATCATCTGGATGCGCAGGCGCTTCTCGCGGGCTTGGGGGTTGCGGGCATCGGTAACATCAACACCTTCAAAGCGGATCGTGCCCTCAGAGACAGGCAATAACCCCGCCACCATCCGCCCCAGCGTGGACTTGCCACAGCCGCTTTCCCCCACAAGACCCACCACCTCGCCGCGGCCCACGGCAAAGCTGGCGGTGTCGACTGCGTTGACACAGGTCTCGCGCAGGTCGGCACCCAGCCGGAAGGCAAGCTTTTCGACAGCATCGAATGTCTTCTCAAAGCGGCGCGAGACGCCCTCAAGCTCCAGCATCGGTGTCATGTCGCCACCTTCTGTGCCGCGTTGGGGTGATGGCAGCGATAGCCCTGCCCCGCCCCCGTTTCGGTGACCATCGGGGCGGTGCTGCGACACATCTCGCTGGCGAGATCGCACCGCGGGGCAAAGGCACAACCCGCAGGCAGGCGCGACATGCTTGGGGCCATGCCGGGGATTTGGGTCAGGCGTTCACCGCGCCGCCCATGACCGGGGATCGAGCCCAAGAGCCCGGCGGTATAGGGGTGCTGCGGGGCAGCGAGCACCTGTTCGGTCGGCCCGCTTTCAACGATCCTGCCCGCATACATGACCGAGATCCTATCGGCCAACCCGGCCACCACAGCGAGATCATGGGTGATCCAGATCAGCGCCGTGCCGGTTTCGCGGGCTAGTTCCTGCACCTCGGCCAAAATCTGGCTTTGGATCGTCACATCAAGGGCTGTCGTCGGTTCGTCGGCCACGATCAACTCGGGCCCATTCAACAGCGCGATGGCGATGGCCACGCGCTGGCGCATGCCGCCTGAGAACTGGTGCGGATAGGCTGCAAGCCGCTCGGCCGGTGACGGGATGCCCACCTTGGCTAAGGTCGTGATGGCCCGGTCGCGTGCAGCAGCATGGCTGATACGCTCATGGGCGCGCACAGCTTCGACCATCTGGGTCTCGATCCGCAGCACGGGGTTCAGCGTCATCATCGGATCTTGAAAGATCATGGCGATGCGATTGCCCCGCAGGCTGCGCATCTCGCGGTTCGACAACTGCGCAAGATCTTGGCCATGAAACAAGATCTCGCCCCCCACCACACGCCCCGGCGGGTCGACCAAGCGCAGAATGGAAAAGCCAGTGACAGATTTGCCCGAGCCGCTTTCGCCCACAAGGCCAAGAACCTCGCCCGCGTCAAGCGAGAAACTGACGCCATCCACCGCCTTGACCACGCCGTCATCGGTGAAAAAATGCGTTTGCAGATCGCGGATATCCAGAACGCTCATCGGGTCAACCTTGGGTTCAATGTGTCGCGCAGGCGGTCGCCCACCATGTTGATCGCCGCAACAATCGCCAACAGCGCGACGCCGGGATACATGCTCATCCAGTATTGGCCCGACAGCATGTAGCCATAGCCATTGGCAATCAGTAGCCCCAGCGAGGGTTGGGTGATCGGTACGCCCACGCCAAGAAAAGACAGCGAGCTTTCCAGCACGATGGTATTGGCCACTTGCACCGTCGAGATCACGATCAAGGGCGGGATGCAGTTGGGCAGTAAATGGCCAAACACGATCCGCCACGCAGGCAGGCCCAAACCGCGGGCGGCATCGATATATTCCTTGCGCGTCTCCGATAGCGCCGTGCCGCGCACGGTGCGGGCGTAATAGGCCCATTGAACGATGATCAGTGCGATCACGATTTTGTCGAGGCCGCGCCCAAAGGCCGCCATCAGCATCAAGGCGACCAAGATCGAAGGAAATGAGAGCTGGAAATCGACGATACGCATCAAGATCGCCTCGATCCGCCCCCCGGCCCATGCAGCATAAATACCCACAACAACCCCGATCAGCATCGCAATCAGCGTTGCTGCTATCGAGACCGAGAGCGAGACCCTGAGACCATAGAGTATCCCCGACAAGATATCGCGCCCCTGCTCGTCGGTGCCGAGGTGAAAGGTCAATGTGCGGTCGAAATTCGTTGATCCGGGCGGCTGGCGGCCATCCATGATATCAAGCTGGCGCAGGTCATAGGGGTTCTGCGGCGAAAGCTCGGTGGCAAAGATTGCCAAGACGATCAATAAAAGCAGGCAGGCCGTAGCCACATAGGCCGAGGGGCCGGAAAAGAACTTGGCATATTTTCCGCGCAGCAGCACCGCCGCCAAGGCAACCAGCCCCACCAACAAGATGATGCGCGACCACAGCGGTGGCAGGCCCACACCACCCAAAAGCATGACCAGCGCGGCCACCACGGCAAGCCCCGCCACCCGGCTGGCGATCCGCCATAACTTGGCTGGGTCGGTGGTGGGCGCGATGTGGATATCGGCGCTCATGCTGCTTCCCCCTTCACCCGGACACGCGGATCGAGAAGCGTGTAGATCACATCGACAGCGAAATTGATGATGATGAAGATCAGCACCGTGAGCATCAGATAGGCCACGATCACGGGGCGATCGAGCGTCGTGATACTATCAATCAACAGCTTGCCCATGCCGGGCCACGCAAAGACCGTCTCGGTTACCACGGCAAAAGCGATCATCGAGCCCAGCTCGAGGCCCAGCACGGTGATGATCGGGATCATGATGTTTTTCAGCACATGCACGAACAGAATGCGGGTTTCCGAGATCCCCTTGGCGCGGGCGAATTTGACGTAATCTTGCATCAAGGCCTCTTGCGTGCCTGCGCGCGCCAGCCGCGTGACAAGCGATGCCTTGTAAAGCGCCAAGGTCAGCGCAGGCAGGATCATGTATTGCAATCCATTGCTGGAAAAAATCGACAGGCGTAGGCCCAAAACCTCGACCGTTTCGCCACGCCCGGTCGATGGCAGCCAGCGCAACTCGACCGCGAAGATCAAGATCAAGAGCATGCCGACCCAGAAATTCGGCAGCGAAAAGCCAAAGATCGAGCCGGTCATGATAGCGCGGCCCTGCCAGCGATCGGCCTTGTAGCCGGCATAAACGCCCAAAGGCACCCCGATGGCGATCGAGAAGATCAAGCCAAGAAGCGCCAGTTCCAGCGTTGCGGGCATGTAGGACAAAATCAGCTGCACCGCCGGTTCGCCATGTACAAAGCTGCGCCCCAGATCGCCCTGCAGCGCGTTGCCCACGAATTTCAGAAATTGGATGTAAACCGGCTGATCAAAGCCGAAGCGCGCCATTGTCTCCTCGATTTCGGCAGGCGTGGCATCGGGCGAGATCAGGATATCGACCGGGTTGCCGATCATGTAAACGCCGAAGAACACGACCACCATCATTGCGATCAGCACAAAGACCGATTGCGCGAGGCGCCGTAGCAAGAAGACGAGCATCGTGGATGCGTCCTAGTGTCAGGAGTGCGGGGATGGCCGCGCGATTGTCCGCGCGGCCAAAAACATCATGTGATCAATTCGCCGGGTGTATCATATATGGCAGCGTGTATTGATCGGCGCGGGGCTCATAATCGATGCTTGCGCGCATGGCCCATGGTGTCACCTCGTAATGAAGCGGGATGATCGCGTAATCATCCATCGCCATGCGCGAAGCTTGGCGCAGCAGGTTTTCGCGCGCGGTATCGTCAACCGTACGCAACGCCTCGAGCAGGACTGCATCCATCGCGGGGTTGGAATACTGGCCCCGGTTGGTGCCGCCCAGACCCAGATCGCTGTTGCGCGTTGCCAAGAGCGCGCGGAGCGGTGAGGACATCTCGCCTGTGCCAGCGCCCCAACCTGCAAGATAGGCCGAGAACTCGAACGCATTACGACGCGAGAAGAAGGTCGAAGCGGTCGAGGCGTCGATCTGCGTCTCGACACCGATCCGCGCCCACATTTGTGCCACAGCCTGTGCAACCTGCGCATCATTGATGTAGCGATCATTGGGCGTGCCAATGGTGATGCCAAAGCCGTTGGGATAGCCCGCCTCAGCCAAAAGCGCCCGAGCGCGATCAGCGTCGAAGCCACGCGGGGGCAGATCGCCCTCGACATGCGCGCCGAACATGCCCGGCGGCAGCAACTCGCCCGCGGACACGGCCACGCCGCCCATGATCCGCTCGACGATGGCGTCACGGTTGACAGCGATGGTCAGCGCCTCGCGGACGCGGATATCTTGCAGCGGATTTGCTCCATCCGTGCCGGTGATCATCGGCGATGGCGCCTGCTTATGGTCGAGATGGATATAGATGACGCGGTTAGAAATCCCCTGCACCACGCGCAAACCTGGATCTGCGTTCAGCCGCTCAAGGTCTTGCAGCGGCGGATTCTCGACGAAATCCACATCGCCCGCAATCAAGGCAGCAACGCGCGGCCCTTCAGAGGTCAGCGGCAGCATTGTCACGCGTTCCCAATGCGCGGCCTCGCCCCAGTAGCCGGGATTGCGCACAAGGCTAATGCCCTCGCCGCGACGGAAGCTGTCCAGCAAGAAGGGGCCAGTTCCGATCGCAGCCGAGCCATCGTTGAAGGCCTGCGTGGCGGGAACAGGCATATCGTCGCCACACCCTTCGGGGCTGAAGGTCAGGGCCGATCCATCGACACCGTTGGCACGCGCCGAGATGATCCCGAAGGTCGAGAATTCGGTCGGCATCAGCGGATAGGGTTGGGCGCTATGCACGATCAGCGTGTGGGGGTCCACGACCTCTAGCCCGGTGATCCCGCCCGTGTAGGTCGTGAACAGCGAGGGCGAATCCGGCACGCCGGGAATGCGGCAGACGGTATAGACCACATCATGGGCATCGAAGGGCGACCCGTCCGAAAAGGTCACATCCTTGCGCAGGTTGAACTGCCAGCTCGTGTCGCTGACCGGTGCCCAGCTTTCGGCCAGAAGCGGCATCAATTGCTGTGCGCTGTCGGTGCCGACGAGCGACTCGAAGATATTGCGGCGCAGTTGGTTGTTGGGGCCGAGATTGTGGAAATGCGGGTCGGCCGAAGACGGTTCGGACGCAAGGCCGATGCGCAGTTCCTGCGCGGCCAGCGGCAAAGCCGGGATCGCAGCGGCCATGGCAGCCGCGATCAAGCCACGAAGCACGGGGCTAGACATTGGGGTGATCTCCTCTGTTGACGGGCAGGGTTTAGGCACCCAACCTCACTTTCGTCCGTAGACCCACCGACCCTATCCGAGGCAGACGCCGCGTGAATTGGAAACTGCATGTTTTGGTGTTATGCACCTATAATGATTTTGCATGACAGATCACTGAAAGGAGGGTGGCCATGCGTCCACGCGCAACGATCCGCGAATATGAGGTGCTGCGCGCGGTCATCAGCTCGGGCACCGTGACGGCGGCGGCTCATCGCCTTGGCATTTCGCAACCCGCCGTCAGTCGCTTGCTGGCACAATTGGAATCGAATGTTGGGGTCACGCTGTTCGAGCGGCGTGGCGGCCGCTTGCGCCCGACCGCCGAGGCGGTGCGGCTGAACGGCCATCTTGACCGTTTGTTCGACGCCTTGGCCTATCTCGACGGAACCGATCCCAGTGACCCGGCCAGCCAGCCACTTCGCCTTGCTGCGCCCCCCACCTTGGGCCACCGCTTTCTGGCCGGTCTTATGGCCAGCTTCATGAAGCAAAACCCGGGCCAAATGGTTTCATTGGAAACTTGCACCTCGAACGGCTTGGTAAGCCGGTTAGTGGAGGACACCATCGACCTTGGCTTTACATTGGCCGAGCTGACACATTCCGCGATGGAACTGATCCCGTTTCACCAAACCCGCGCGGTCTGCGTCATGGCGCATGACCACCCTTTGGCGCGTTACAAGGTGATCACGCCCGAGATCTTGCATGGCCAAGATCACATCGCGCTCATGCGGCGACACATGGTGCGTACGCGACTTGATCAGGTTTTTGCAAATGCCAATGTCAGGCCAAACACCGTCGCAGAAGTAGCAACGGGCGTCAGCGCCGCAACGCTGGCGCGCGCCGGCATGGGCGTGGCTGTGATCTGCCCTTTCCCCTTGATTAGCCAAGCGCACCCGGAACTCGCCGTGCGACCCTTTGAACCAGAATTCATCTATCGCGTCTCTTTCGCCGTCTCGACCGTGAGGCCCATGTCGCGCCCTGCGCGCGCCTTCATGCGCCATGTGCAGTTATCGGTGAAATCGAATGCGCGGTCGGCCTATGAGCTGCGCCCACCCGAATTCTAGGCGATCACGGGTTTGCTCCGATCAGCGACGACACGAAACCTTCGCGCAGCACGGCAGGATCATAAGCCTTGCGCCCAAAGACCTCGCGCAGCATGGGCTCAGAGCGCGAAAGCCGCTCTGTCGGGTAATCGGGATCAAAGCTGGATTGATCCCATCGTTCGCAAAATTCCGCGCAGCTGTCGAAACAAGGATGGTCGCGAAACCGCTCGCGCGCGTCGCCGATTGCAACCCGTTGGTCACCCGCGAGATCTTGTAGCCCTCAAGCGTCACCTCATCCGCGCGGCGCATTCGTCCAAGACACGATCGGCAGTGAGGGCGAGAAAGAGTTTCTTGAGCCGCGCAAGAAGCGCGTATTCCTCGCGGGTGCCATCTTTCATGGCGGTGAAGGAGACGGTCTTGGACATGGGCGCAGCCTTGGTTGGAACAACGTCACTCAAGCACCCAAACGCCCATCGCGCAAGCGCGCCCCCCTTTGGCGCCTTGCCGACGTTCAGCGCACCGCCTTTTCCATCGCATAGAAGCGCGCCGCCGTCGCGCCGAAGACCGCAGCATGGTCTTGCGCAGGCACGAGCGCGTGATAGGCGCCATGCAGGCGTTGATAATCGGAATAAAGGCGATCGACGGGAAAGTTCGAGCCGAACATGCAACGCGCAGCCCCGAATTGTTCGAGGCAGGTTTCGACGATGCGGCGGATGCTGTCCACGGTCCAATGATGGTCGAACATGCCCAAGCCCGAAAGCTTGCAAACCACATTTGGCCGTTCCGAGAGATGCTTGAGCTGGCGCGCCCAATCAGCCAAGCCTTGGGCGCTGCGATCATGAGGGCTGCCCGCGTGGCACAGTGCGATCTGCGTATCGGGTGCCTGATCAAGGACACGCGCCATGCGGTCGTATTGTGCGGGGATCAGCTGCAGATCGAAGGACAGGCCCCGTGCCGCGAGATCGCGCAAACCTTGGACAAAGGCGGGATTGTCGAGAAGGGCATCAGTGCCTGTCGCGGCATCCTCACCCGGGGCGCGGCCGACGATTTGGCGCAGACCGCGCAAGGATGACAGGGTTTGCAGCCGGTCGATAGCCGCGCATGCATCGGGCGCGGTTAGGTCACAAAAGGCCACTTGGACCAGCGGCCAATCAGGTGTGGCATCGGCTACAGATTGCACCCATTGCGCCTCGGCCCAAGGATCGGCGGCGCCCACCTGAATATGGACGGATGCATCAAACCCCGCCGCATCTTGGCGGAACTGGGCCAAGGGGTAATCGCGCTGGATCGGGGTCGGATCACCGAAAAACCGCGTAACACCCTTGGCCATCAGCCAAGGGTAATCGACCGCGCCCAGCGCCCACAGGTGGTGATGGGCATCGACCCTCACCCGCCGATCTCGGTCGCGCGGGCCAAGATATCGACGCCTTGGCTTTTCCAGTAATGCAGCAAATCGATGAAAACCCAATTCTCGGCCAGCTTGTCACCGGAACGGCGGTAGATATCGATCACGCGAAACTCGCCCGGCTGCCCCGTGGCCGGCATGCCCATGAAACCGCCGGTATGGCGGGCGGTGAAATTCGGCCAACCGAAAAAGCCGCCATAATGCCCCTCGGCCAGACGGACGACATGGCCCGTGCCGGTCCGCTCGGTGAATGCGGCGCGGAAGGGGCCGGAATGCTGCTTGGCATAGCGTTCGATGGTGTAGCTGGCACCGATCCCGTGCGGCCCCCACCAGATCATGTCGTCATGCCATGTGCGGGCAAGCTCTTCTTCCAGCGGCAGGCCAAGCTGCCATGTGCCCAGATCGCCGATCATCGCGTTGATCGCGGCACGGGTGCGCGCGCCCGCATCCTCGGGTTGGGGGGCGTCGAGCAGCCCATCGTGCGTGAGCGGCCCCGGGTGGACCATGAAAGCCCCGGTTTGCGGACCAAAGGGGTTTTGTCCCGCCTGGGCCATCAGGTGCGGGATGTCGATGTAAAAGGCCGTCTCGACAATGCGCCCATCAGCGACGCGGTCGAAACTGCAATAGCGCAAAAACGCCATCTTGCGGGTTGGGCGGATGCCCAGCCACGGCGCATCGAAAAGCCCCATCAGATGGCCCATCGACACGACCCAAGTGCTTTGAAAGCCGTCGATTTCGTTCAGACCGGCAAAAAAGATGTCCTCGCGCCGTTGCAGCCGGGTGAGCGCGGTCTTGAGCGGATCCCAAAAGGCGCTTGCCACCGCCCCTGCCCCGGCCAGATCGCCAAAGGGGTGATAGCCGCGCCAGCGATAATCTTGGGCGACATGGGCGGCGAGGGCATCGGCGCTGGCACCGGCGGGCGCGGCGTCGATCGCCGCTTGTGCGGCGCGGACAATGCGCTTGGCGTCTTGCAGATTCATCCCTTCACCGCCCCGGCGGTCAGGCCGCTGACGATCTGGCGCTGGAACACCATGATCAACACGAACAAGGGGGCCGTGGCCGATACCACGGCGGCAACGGCGAACATCACGTTGCCCTCGACCTGCACAGATCCGAGGAAGGAGGCGATTTTTGGCACCATTGTCTGGTTCTCTTGGCTCAGCAGCATCGCGGTGACCGCGAAATCATTATAGGCAAGCAAGAAGCTGAACAGCCCCGTCGTGATCACCCCCGGCCACATCACCGGGATGATCACATGGCGAAAGGCTTGGAACCTTGTGCAGCCATCGACCATGGCGCTTTCATCCAGATCCTTAGGAATGTTCAGAAAAAAGGAATGCAGCATCCATAGGGTAAAGGGCTGGTTGATCGCGACCAGAACGATGATCGCGGTCGGCAGATGCCCCCACAGGTTCCATTCGAAAAACGGCAGCATATAGCCCGAGACCAGCGTGATATGCGGCATGGCGCGAAACACCAGCGCGATCATCAACAGCCAAAAGGCATAGCGAAACCCCGACCGCGCCAAAGCGTAGCCGCCCAAGGTGCCGAGCGTCAGCGAAATCGTGACTGTTGCGGCCACCACGATGCCGGTGTTCAGGACGTTGCGCCAAAACCCGCTTTCGATCCACGCCCCGACATAGCCCTGCCCTGTGAAGGGCGCGCCGGTCTGGGCAATGGTCATCGGCCCCGTCAGCGCATTCATCCAATCGGCACGCGAAAAGAAATCGCCCTGCACCTTGAGCGAGCCCCAGAAGGTCCAGACAAAGGGAAAGGCGGCCAATATCACCCACAGCACGACAAAGCCCGTGGACAAGATGACAAGCGGCCTCGATCTGCGATGTGCGGCAACAGTCATGGATTATGCCCTTTTACGATTGAAGTCGCGCCAAGTGCGGATCAGCACAGGGGTCAACAAGATCGCGACACCCAAGATCGTCAGAACCGATGTTGCCGCCGCCGACCCGAATTGCTGCACATCACCGCGCAGATGCGAATAGATCAGATAGGACAGCGAGGTGGCGCTCGCCTGAGCTTGAAAGCCGACAATCGGCTCGAACACGCGGAAATTATCCATCAACTGCATCAGCGTGATGAATACGGCCAAGGGCATCAGATGTGGGATCACGACATAGCGCACGCGCTGCCAACGTGTGGCGCCGTCGATCATCGCAGCCTCAAGTGTCTCGGCCGGAACCGTTTGCAGCCCGGCATAGAAAACGATGAAGGCAAAAGGCGCCGAGTGCCAAACACCATACACAAAAAGCGTCAACCATGTCAGCGCAGGCGATGCCTTGAGCGACAGGTTCGGATCGTCAAACAGGATTTGCAGCGTCGCCCCGATCACCCCTTGGGCGTCGATCATCCAAAACAACACCAGTGAGCCGATCAGCGGCGTCACGATCATCGGAAGCAGCGAGAAAAAGATCGTTGGCCCCCGCAACAGCCGGGGCAACCCGTTGACGCCAAGCGCAATCGCCAATCCTAAGACCAGCACCAAGGGCGTCACGATAAAGGTGAACGAAAGCGTAAAGGCCAAGGCCCTGTAGAACGGCAGGTTCATCAGCTGGCCCAAGAACTGCCCCAAGCTTTCGCGCGATTGCCATGCTTGGGCCAATTCCGCCGTGGCAAGATGCGAGCGGTTGACATAGGTGCCCAAGCCATTGAACCGGCCCAAGGGCTGCGCCTCGCGCAATGCAGCAGTGGCTTCGCGGTCGACACGGGTTTCTTGCGTGCAGCCAAAGGGGCCGCAATTCTCGACCGTCACGAGCACCTGCTCATGGGCGACAAACAGCGATTGCACGATCACCGAGACAATGGGCATGGCAATGAACAGGAACATCGCCGTCAGCGACGGCAAGATGAACCATAAAAATGTCCGATGTGGCATCGCATCGCCCCGGGTCTACGGCGGAAAAACGTCAGCGAAGAAAGACAGCAAAGGGGCGCGGCAGGAAAGACACCTGCCGCGCCGACGCGGGCTTATTGCAGGAAGCCCTGCTCGCGTGCGGCCGCAATATAGGCGGCCTCGACATCGGCAAGCGCCTGTTCGGCACTTTCCTGACCCTGAAGGAACTGGGCCAATTCATTGCCAAGTGCTGTATGCATCAGCCCAACATAGGGCAGCATCGGATAGGGGCGCGCCCCTGCATTGGCGGTCGCCGCGACACCAGCTGCGGGTGCGCCGGGGGTATAGCCATCCATCAGCCAGACAGCGGCATTGTTGTTGGCCGAGATCACCTCGGGACGCAGACCATGCATCAAGGCTTGGAAGGTCGCAGCAGCATCTTCGTCCGAAATATTGGCCGCGATGGTGAACCCATCCCACCACAGGGTCGAGGCCGGAAGCGAACCACCGCCCACGGTCGGGGCCGCGATCAGGCTGGTGTTGCCGGTCACCACGGGAGTGGAGTTTTCATCATCGAGAACCGCACCACCGCGCGAGCCCCACATATAGGCAACGGCCAATTCGCCCGATTCCCACAGCGCCTGTGTTGCGTTGCTGTCAAAGGTCAGGAAGTCGGGGTTGGCATATTCATTCAGCGCGGCCAGCATCTCGAGCGTTGCCAGACCGGTTGCGTTGTTGATCGCAGGTGCGGCACTGCCCGCCTCGAACAACTCACCGCCAAAGCCCATGTACATATTGACGAATTCTTCGCCCAAGTTCCAACCGGCGGCGGTATTCATCGCGAAGGGATGGGCCATCATTCCAGCATCGCGGATCTTGGCCAGCACATCCAACACGTCCTCGTAGCTCGACGGTGCCGATGCGCCGATCTGCGCCAGAACGTCATCACGCACGAACAGATGCTGCGCATTGGCCATGAAGGCCACGGCCATCACCTGACCATCGATGGTGATCCGGTTGAGTTGCGGCAGATCAGGCGCGTATTGCGCGATCAGATCATCAAGCGGGCGGATCAGCCCCTCGTTCATCAAGGGCACGATCGACGAGTTTGCAACGATGGCGCTGGTGTATTCAGCGGGGTTCGCCGTCAGCGCCGCGACCTGAATATCGCGATGCTCTGTCGTTTGGTTGGCCGACACCGCGACGGTCGCGCTGGCGCATTCGGCGGCACCGGCTGCCATGGCTTGCAGCGCAGGGAAGTCATTGGACAAGATGGACACCCGCCCAGCTGAAATCCCGCAATCGGCGAATGCGCCGCTGGCGCCAAGGATCACGGTCAAGGCCGTGAGTGTGGAAAGCTTTTTCATGGTCATCACGACAGAACTCCCTGTGATGTCGTTGTCGTTTCTTGGCGATGGCCACCCGATGATCGGATCCCCGCCTGACGTTATTGCCAGTGTAAGGCACCCCCGACCACGAATCGCCGAAGGTTTGCATACGTTGTCAAATCTGATGCAGGATACACCCCAGAAGCAAGGATTTTCAGCGCTTGAAGCAAAGATTATTCCTTTTTAAAATATAACTTGCGTGAAATCGCGACTTCGATTTAGCGTCATGCAAACGTATGCAAGTATTCGCCCCAAGGAGGGGGCTTTGGCATGGCCGAAATCCAGCTCCGCAATATTTCGAAGCGATGGGGCTCCTTCATCGGCGTGGAAAATTTCAACCTGACGATCACGGACCGGGAGTTTCTCGTGCTGCTTGGGCCATCGGGCTGTGGCAAGACGACGACGATGCGCATGATCGCAGGGCTGGAAGAGGTGACGGCGGGCGACATCGTGATCGATGGCAAACGGGTCAATGACCTCGACCCCAAGGACCGCGATGTCGCCATGGTGTTCCAAAGCTACGCGCTTTACCCCAACATGAATGTCTATGAGAATATCCGCTTCCCGCTCAAGGTGCGGCGTATTCCCGAGGATGAGCATGACACCCGCGTGCGCCGCGCCGCCGCAATGGTCGAGCTTGACGATTTCCTGCACCGCCGCCCCGCCGAATTGTCGGGCGGCCAGCGCCAACGCGTGGCGCTTGCGCGCGCGATCGTGCGCGAACCCAATGTCTTCTTGATGGATGAACCGCTCTCCAATCTCGACGCCAAGCTGCGGGTATCGACCCGCGCGCAGATCAAGAACCTCAGCCATGAGTTGAAGGTCACCACGATCTACGTCACCCATGACCAGATCGAAGCGATGACCTTGGCCGACCGCGTGGTGGTGATGAACAAGGGTGTGGTCCAACAGGTTGGCACCCCGACCGATATCTACGACACGCCCGCCAATACCTTTGTCGCGGGCTTTATCGGCTCTCCGGCGATGAACCTGATGTCGGGCGAACTGCGCGGCGGGGTCTTCACGGGCCAAAATGTGCAAATCACCGGGCTCAATGGCCCCGATGGGCCAGTGACACTCGGCTTTCGGGCCGAAGATGCGACGCCCGCCCCCGAAGGCGATGGGCAGATCGCGGCACCGATCTATGCACTCGAGCTTTTGGGCGATGCGACCATGGTGACACTCAAGGTGGCAGGCACGCTTGTGGCGATCAAGGCACCCAAGGATTTCCGGGCCGAGATCGGCGCACCCTTCGCGGCCAAGGTGCCTGTTGGGATATGCCATCTTTTCGATCAAAAATCCGGCGCCCGCCTCTGAGTACGCTGCAAGACTGAGGGATAAACGAACATGGCGATCACTCATCTCAAGCGTGGCAAGCCCGAGGCGGAGCGGGC
>JAQCLA010000341.1 GCA_027592105.1 Pseudomonadota bacterium
AGCGTCTTTGGCGGGCATCAATCCGCGCCAATCCTGCCCGCCCTCTTCGCGCTGGCCGAGGCCGAGGGGTATAGCGGCGCGGCGGTGATGACCGCCTATGCCGTTGGCGTCGAGACCGAGATCCGCATCGCGCGCGCGGTGCATTTCCACCATTACGACAAGGGCTGGCACCCGACCGCAACGCTGGGCACCTTTGGCGCGGCAGCGGCTTGTGCGCATCTGATGGGGTTAAGTGCGGCACAGATCGCCACCGCGCTGGCCTTGGCCGTGTCGCAAGCGGCGGGCGTGAAAGCCAATTTCGGCACGATGACCAAGCCCTTTCATGTCGGCCAATGCGCACGCGCGGGGCTATTGTCGGCGCTTTTGGCGCGACAGGGCTTCACCGCGAACGTTGCTGCCTTTGAGCATCCCCAAGGCTTTCTCGAGGTGTTCAACGGCGCGGGCAGCTATGACGCTGCGCGCATCTTTGCCAATTGGGCCGCGCCCTTGGAGTTGGAGGATGACGGCATCGCCATCAAACCCTACCCCTGCTGCGGCAGCGCCCATGCCGCGATCCGAGCGGCGCTGGAATTGCGGGCGCAGACGGGGCTTGATCCGGCCAAGATCGCCCAGATCACGGTGTTGGTCCATCCCCGCCGCCTACCCCATACCGATAACCCTTGGCCCAAGACGGAATTGCAGGCCAAGTTCAGTGTCCAATACCTCGTCGCGCGCGCGCTGCTGGACGGGGCGATCAAGCTGACTCATTTCAGCGAAGCGGCAATTGCACAGGGGGCTGTGCAGGCGCTTCTCGGCCGGAGTGAGGCCCGCCCCCATCCCGAGATGGGCGACCACAGCGTCAGCCAATGGGCGGCCGAGGTGATCGTCGAGATGCAGACAGGCGCGCGTCTTTCACACCGCATCGACGATTTGATGGCGGATGGCGGTGCAGTGCCCCCGACAACCACCGATATGCTCGACAAGTTCATGGATTGCGCCGCGGCAGTCGGCCCCGCAGATTGGGCATCACGCCTGTTTGCGCAGGTTGAAACATGCGACACCGCCCCTAGCCTTGCGCCGATGCTCGCCATGATGGCGCGCCCGACTTAAGGGCGGCTTAAGCCAACCATCGTGCCAGAACCGGCGTCAAGCCCATCACCAGCACCAAGCGCAACACATGGTGAAAGATCACGAAAGTGATATCCGCCCCTGTCAGGATCGCGAGCATCACCATCTCGGGCTGGCCGCCGGGGGCGAAGGACAAGATGCCGTTCAACAAGCTGTTGATGCCCATCAGGTAGACAATCTCGCCGAAAAGCACGGTCAGCGCGGCCAGGAACAGCGCATAGCCCGCGCTGACCGAGATCACACGCCGCAATTCATCACGGGTGACGCCGACATAATGCGCCCCCACGCTGGCGCCGATGACGAATTGCGCCAAGATCAGCGCCTCGGTCGGCGGACGGTTTTCGATCAGGCCCAAAAGGCTGGCCACGGCCGACAAGATCATCGGACCAAGGATCGTGGCCCCAAAAAGCCCGATCCGCTTGGCCCCGATATAGCCGAAGTAGGCGCAGGCGGCCAGAATGGCGATATCTTTCAGCGGGATATCCGTGAACGGCACACCGGGTGCGGCGCTCAGGTTCACATCGACGTAAAAGCTGATGAGAAATGGCAAAAGCGACACCAGCGTCAGGATGCGCGTCGCATGCACCAGCGAGAGCGCGCGGACATCGCCCCCCTTCTCGCTGCCCAGCAAGATCATCTCGGCAAAGCCGCCGGGCACAGTCGCGAAATAGGCGGTGGGTTTGTCGAAGCCTGCCACGCGGCGGAAAAACGGGTAGCCCACCAACAGCGAGATGGCGAGGAAGACCGGCACGAGGCTGGCGCTGGCCAAGGTCTGTGGCAATTGCTCCATCAGCGAGGGCGAGACGGATGAGCCCGCCGCCACCCCAAGGATTGTGCGCACAGCATTGAGCCAATTGGTCGGCACGCCCTTGAGTTGCGCGCCCATCAATGCGGTGATCAGGCACGCGGCCAGCGGCCCAAGCAAGAACGGCAGCGGCATGGAAAGCCACCAAAACACGACGGTGCCAACCAGACCAATCAGCGCGGTCCAAAGCCGCCTCATCCAAAGCGCGCGTTGCGTGTCGATCATGGGGTCTCCGATCCTCTGGCCAGTGGCAAAGCCGGAGCCCTTGCGGGCTTCACGCGATCCATTTTGTTGATTGTCAACAATTCTCAGCGCTCCGCAAGGCCGCGTTGCACGCGACCGTGCCGATGTCACAGGCAAAGCCGCGATGCATCGATCTTGCCAGCGGCGGTGTCACATGGCCTTGGTGCTGTGCCATGTGGCCACTCCTTAACCGCTGATTACCCGAAGCGGCGCGCCCTCGGTGAATGCGCGCACATCTTCCGCCGTTTCGCGGTACATCCGCTCATAGGTGGCAAGAGCGCCATAACCCACATGCGGGCTAAGGATCAGGCGGCCCGATGCGATCAGGTCCGCATCACGCCATGGGCTGTCCTTGGGCAGCGGTTCTTCTTCAAACACATCGATGGCCGCATTGGCGATCTGGCCTGCGCGCAGTGCCGCCAAGAGCGCATCGCGGTCGATGATTGGCCCGCGCGAGGTGTTGACGATGCCTGCGTCGGGCTTCATCCGCGCCAGTTCAGCCGCGCCGATCAGGCCGCGCGTGCGCTCGGACAAGACCAGATGGATGGAGGCGACATCGGCCATCTCCAACAGCGCGCCAAGGCTATCAGCGCGGCCTACCCCCACCTCTGCACAGCGCGCATCGGTCAGGTTCTGGCTCCATGCGACCATCTTGACGCCGAAAGGCCGCGACATCGGCCCCAAGCCGCCCC
>JAQCLA010000028.1 GCA_027592105.1 Pseudomonadota bacterium
ACGCTGGGCAACATCATCTTGGGTGGTTTTCTCGGGTTGGTGATCACGCTGATGACGGCACCCTATTGGCCGGGCAAACCCCGCGTGCGTCACCCCTTCAAGGTCGTTGGTTTCGTTTTCTTGGTGCTGTGGGACATCGTGGTTGCCAATGTACAGATCGCGCTGATCGTCTTGTTCAAGCCGACAGACAAGCTGAAATCAGCTTGGATCACGGTTCCGTTGGAATTGACGTCACCCGAAGCGATTACCGTCTTAGCTGGCACGATCACCATGACACCCGGCACGGTGTCGGCGACGCTTTCTTCCTGCGGCCGGGCCATTCTGGTGCATGCGTTGCACACTGACGATCCGATCGCGGTGCGCGACGATATCAAATCCCGCTACGAAAAGCGTTTGTTGGAGATATTCTCATGATCACCTATGCGTTGGTGTTCGCCATGGCTTGTTTCGGCCTTGGCTTACTGATGAACCTTTGGTTGCTGGTCCGAGGTCCGGGCAGGGCTGATCGGGTCTTGGCACTCGATACGATGGTGATCAATGTCGTCGCCTTGCTGATCCTTTACGGCATTCGCCAAGGAACGGGCGTCTATTTCGAAGCCTCGATGCTGATCGCCATGGTCGGCTTTGTCTCGACCGTCGCATATTGCCGCTTCATCTTGCGCGGCGACATCATCGAATAGGGGGCTGCCATGCTGGTAGAGATCGTTGTCTGTGTCTTTTTGGTCATCGGGGGCCTTTTCGGCTTGGTCGGCAGTTTTGGCTTGCTCAAGCTTCAAGACACCATGCAGCGCTTGCATGCGCCAACCAAGGCCACAACATTGGGAATTGGCGGGGTGCTGATCGCCTCGATGCTGTATTTCTTGCTGATAAAAGACAGTTTCTCGTTCCACGAATTGATGATCACCTTGTTCTTGTTCCTGACGGCGCCAATTTCCGCGCATTTCTTGGCGCAGACCCATATCTCGCTGCGGATGAAACAATCCGACCTGCCCGAAAGCGGAGGCGAATATAGCTGGTCGCTGTTCGACGACCCACCCGTAATGGATAAGCCGTCAGAACCTGCCGCCCCAACCCAAGCGCCGCATTGACCGCCACCCGGGCGACGGTTCCGATACCGCGCACCGAGCGGCCCGATGTGTCCGCTCATCCGGGGCGGGAACACCCCTGCCAAGGCGGCATATCGGGCACGGCCACTTTCCTATAAAGGGAATGTGCAAACCCAAGACGATATCGGATGTGCCGCGGCGGTTGACGGCAAATGCCGCCGCGGCGCATCCGATGTGAAAACACATCCGGTCCGTGAACACTGGAAGGGACAACCACCAGCTCGGATATGTTTTCCGCGACGTCCCGCGCGTGCCCGCGTTTCGCCACCCCCAATTTCTTGGTGACCATGAGTTAGTCCGCGGACGTTATAGGAAAAAGATGGAAGTCTGTTGATTTTCGATTGGAAAAACCTATTCATCTTGGCATGAGCGCATCCATACCCCCCATCACCCTGCGACAGATGCGATATCTGATCGCCTTGGAAGAAACCCAGCACTTCCGCGAGGGTGCGGAAAGCTGCGGCATCTCGCAGCCCTCACTGTCTGTCCAGATCAAGACGATGGAGGATACGCTGGGCCTGATCTTGGTCGAGCGCGGGCGCGGCCCGGTGCGCTTGACGCTGGCAGGGCGCGAGGTGGCGCGCCGCGCACGCGAGATTTTGGACACCGTACAAGGCATCTTGGATCTCTCCGTCACGTTGAAATCGGGATTGGGCGGCACGATCCGGCTTGGCACCTCGGCGACGCTCGGGCCTTATCTGATGCCTCATGTCATCAGCGATCTGCGCGCCAGCCATCCCGATCTGCGCCTGTATATTCGCGAGGCCGCACCCCGCGATCTTCTGCGGGAGTTGCATGACGGGGTGCATGACCTGATCTTGACACAATTACCTGTTTCGGGCGCGACGCTGTCGCATGCGCGGCTGTTTCGCGAACCCTTGGCGGTTGCATTGCCCGCCGAACATCCGCTTGCCGCGCGCGACACACTCGATAATGACGATTTGAGCGACAAGACGATCTTGTCGCTCTCGCCCGCCTATGCGCTTTACGATATGATCTCGGCGCTTTGCGTGGAAACCGGGGCGCATCTGTCGCGCGAGTATGAGGGTACATCGCTTGATGCGCTGCGCCAGATGGTTGCGATGAACATGGGGCTGACATTTCTGCCCGCGCTCTACGTCGAAAGCGAAATCCAAGGGCGCGCGCGCGATGTCGTCACGCGCCCGTTTCGCGGTCGCCGATTTGCCCGTTCGATCGGCTTGGTGTGGCGCGCCTCATCGGGTGCGGCGCCCGCCTTTGAGCGTTTGGCTGCTGCAATTCGCGACACGGCACGCAGATTTCCGCAGCTTGTTATCGAAGCATGACGCTGTGGCATTGACGGGTGGCGGGGCCGGGGCAAGACTGTGCTCATGACCGAGTTCCTCAGCCTTGCCGATCTGCGCGCCTTGGCCCGCGACTGCCTGACGCGGGCGGGTGCGCCCGAGGGCGTGGCGCGCGCCGTCGCCGCAGAAGTGGCCGCCGCCGAAGCCGCTGGTGAACGCGCCAATGGGATGGAGGCTTTGCTGCGCGACATCCGCCTGATGCGCTACGGTCGGTTGACCCCTGCCACCCAAGCACAACAGATCCGCACGCGGCCAGGCTTCATGCGCCTTGATGCACATCATGGCTTTGCCGCCGCCGCGCTATCGGGGGTTGTCTCAGACCTTGCCGGGCTGGCGCGCGCCCAAGGGATCGCGGTGCTGCGCCTTGAACGCAGCAGCGATCCGGGCGGCATGATCTGCGCGACGGCCAGCTTGGGGGAACGCGGGCTGGCAGTCTTGGCCTTTGGCCCGGAGGGGCCAGGCCGGATCGCCCACCCCGACCTGTCGGGGCCGGCCGTGCTGCCCACGCCGCCGCGTGATGCCCTCCGCCTGCTCTTTCCCGATATCGACCCGACCCAACCTGCCGATAGCCCGATTGGCGGGCTGGTGGGCCATGTCGGTTGGTTGATCGCGCTCGATGCCGCTTTGGCTGGCGATCACTTTGCCAGCGCCGCAATCTGGGATGGCGCGACGCCACCGGCAACCGCAGCCTCGATCGCCTGCTCGGCCGAGTTGCTTGAACAGATCGTGCGTGCGTGATGGGGGATGACTTGCTCAAAGGGGTCACGCTGCGCGGGCTGGAGGTGTTCGAAACCCTCGCCCATACCGGTTCCGTGGCGGTGACAGCCGAGCGATTGGGCCTCAGCGCGCCTGCGGTGTCACAGCAATTGCGCAATCTCAGCACGGCGCTGGGTGTCGAATTGGTCGACCATTCCCGCAGGCCGATGGTCTTGACCTCGGCGGGGCGGCTGTTTCTTGCGCGCGCCGAAACAGCACTACAGGCGCTGCGCGCAGGCCAGCGCGGGCTGAGCATGCTGGATTTGTCCGAGTTGTCGGCACTGTCCATGGGTGTGATCGAGGATTTCGAAAACGAGGTGACGCCGCATCTGGCCGCCGATTTAGCCGAGGCGATGACACAATGCGCCTTTCGGCTGGTGACTGGTGCCAGCCACGCCTTGCAAGGTCAGATTGCGCGGCGCGAACTTGATATCGCGATCTGCGCGGCCAGCAGCCCCGGACCAAGCGGCGCGCTGACCCATCCCTTGATCGATGACCCATATATCCTTGCCGTGCCCCGTGGCACCGATATCGCGGCCGGGTTTGACAGCTTGGCGCATCTGTCCTTTCTGCGCCGCGATCCCGATCAGGTGATGGGCCGCCAGATCGAACGCTACATCACGACAACAGGTTTACGCCTGCCGCATCGGTTCGAGATGGACTCCAACCAATCGATCACCGCGCTGGTGGCAGGCGGTGGCAGCTGGACGATCACGACCCCGCTCAGTTTACTGCGCGCGGGCCGTTTTGCCGCCGATATCGATGCCCATCCACTCCCGGGGCCGCCGATGTCGCGGCGAATTGTGCTCTATGCGACAGGCGATTGGACCGGTCCGATCCCCGCGCGGATCGCCGATCGCGCGCGCGAGCTGATCGAGGAGCATTTCGCCGCGCCGGGTCGGCAGAAAATGCCTTGGTTGCACGACAGTTTCCGGCCTTTTCCACCGCATGCGGCGGCACAATCAGAGATTGAGTTGTAAATAAATTAACAATTGCTGCGCTGCGCAGAACAATTGGTTTACACAAAAGCCCAGCCTTCCGAGACAGTTGTTCTCGAATGTGACGCGACCTGTCATCTTCCCGACATAATATTGCGCACACGCAATGCGTGCGTTGCGGGTAACGCGTCCAAGGGCAGCATGCCATCGCTCGGAGGGAGGTCATCGTGACCCGATCGGCGGCAATGCCCAAGAAACCGGCGCAGCTTGTGGGAGGCTGACCAAATTTCGCGGCCCTGTTGTAGGGCGACCGGAGATGGCGGGCATCACGCCGCGCGCCGGTGGTTTTGCAGACAACCGCGTACCCGTTTCCATATCGCGCTTCCGTTGTGAAGCTTCACGACACGAGACCCTGAGGGAGAGATGACCTTGGCCACCACGACGAAACCCGGCCCAGCGCTGCTGCAAAACCCGCATGTCGATACCGCGAAATATGACGCGATGTACGCCGCATCCATTGCCGACCCCGAGGCATTTTGGGGTGAGCATGGCAAGCGGATCGATTGGATCAAGCCCTATACCAAGGTCAAAGATACCTCTTTTGCCAAGGACGACCTGCATATCCGCTGGTACGAAGATGGCACGCTGAACGTTGCGGCCAACTGTATCGACCGCCACCTGGCCACGCGCGGCGATCAGACCGCGATCATCTTCGAGCCGGATGAGCCGACCGATCCTGCCCAACATATCACCTATCGCGAATTGGCCGACCATGTCGGGCGCTTTGCCAATGTGCTGAAGGGTCTGGGCGTCAAGAAGGGTGACCGCGTCGTCATCTACATGCCGATGATCCCCGAGGCCGCCTATGCCATGCTGGCTTGTGCCCGGATCGGCGCGATCCATTCGATCGTTTTCGCGGGTTTCTCGCCCGATGCCTTGTCGGCGCGCATCAATGGCTGCGACGCAAAGCTGGTCATCACCTCGGACGGCGCGCCGCGCGGTGGCCGTGTGACCGATCTCAAGGATAATGTGAACAAGGCGCTGTTGCATTGCGCCGATGACGTCAAATGTCTGGTCGTCAAGCGCACCGGCCAACAGGTCGCTTGGGTCGAGAACCGCGATCATTGGTATGACGCGCTGGCTGCATCGGCATCGACTGACTGCCCGGCCGAGGAAATGAACGCCGAAGACCCGCTGTTCATCCTCTATACCTCGGGTTCCACCGGTCAGCCCAAAGGGGTCGTGCACACCACGGGCGGCTACCTTGTCTATGCGTCCATGACCCATGAGATCACCTTTGACTACAAGGATGGCGACATCTTTTGGTGTACCGCCGATGTGGGTTGGGTCACGGGCCACAGCTACATCGTCTATGGTCCGCTGGCCAATGGCGCGACCACGCTGATGTTCGAAGGCGTGCCGACCTATCCCGATGCGGGCCGTTTCTGGGCCGTATGCGACCGCCACAAGGTCAACCAGTTCTACACCGCGCCCACCGCGATCCGCGCGCTGATGGGCAAGGGCCCTGACTATGTCGCGAAATACGACCTCTCCTCGCTCAAGCTTTTGGGTTCGGTGGGTGAGCCGATCAACCCCGAGGCGTGGAATTGGTACAATGAGCATGTCGGCCGCGGCCGCTGCCCCATCGTCGACACATGGTGGCAGACCGAGACCGGCGGCCACATGATGACGCCGCTTCCCGGCGCCCATGAACTCAAGCCCGGTGCCGCGCAAAAGCCGTTCTTCGGGGTCAAACCCTTGGTGCTGGACGCCACAAGCGGCGCGATCATCGAGGGCAATGGCGTCGAGGGTGTCTTGGTCTTGGCCGATAGCTGGCCGGGCCAGATGCGCACCGTTTGGGGCGATCATGACCGCTTCTACAAAACCTATTTCAGCGATTACGCCGGCTACTATTTCACCGGTGATGGTTGCCGCCGCGATGGGGAAGGCGATTATTGGATCACCGGCCGCGTCGATGATGTGATCAACGTCTCGGGTCACCGGATGGGCACCGCCGAGGTCGAAAGCGCGCTGGTCGCCCATGAAACCGTGAGCGAGGCCGCGGTTGTGGGCTATCCGCACCCGATCAAGGGACAAGGCATCTATTGCTACGTCACATTGATGGCCGATGAGACACCCACTGATGCGCTGAAGAAAACGCTCAGCGATTGGGTCCGCAACGAGATCGGCCCGATCGCCAAGCCCGATGTCATCCAATGGGCGCCGGGGCTGCCCAAGACACGCTCTGGCAAGATCATGCGCCGTATCCTACGCAAGATCGCGGAAAACGATTTCGGAAGCTTGGGTGACACCTCGACCTTGGCCGATCCGTCGGTCGTCGACGATCTGATCGCCAATCGCGCCAAGGAATGACCGAAAAATGACGGACAGCTCCACCAAAACGCGCCCTGTGAACCTGATCTTGCTCGGCCCACCCGGGGCGGGCAAGGGCACACAGGCGCGTATGCTGCAAGACCGCTTTGGCCTTGTGCAGCTTTCGACCGGCGATCTGTTGCGCGGCGCGGTTGCTGCCGGCACCGAAGCCGGGCTTGCCGCAAAGGCCGTGATGGCCGCGGGTGGGCTAGTCTCGGACGCGATCGTTTTGGCGGTTCTCAAGGATCGGCTCGATCACGCGGATGTTGTAGCGGGCACCATCTTGGATGGCTTCCCACGCACAGCCGTTCAGGCCAAGGCGCTTGATGCGCTTTTGGCCGAGCGCGGCCAGCAGATCGACGCGGCCATCAGCCTTGCCGTCGATGATGCGGCGATGGTTGCCCGCGTGTCGGGGCGCTACACCTGTGGCGGCTGCGGCGAGGGGTATCACGACCTGTTCAAAAAGCCCAAGACAGCCGGGCAGTGCGATAAGTGCGGGTCCACCAACATGACCCGCCGCGCCGATGACAACGCCGAAACCGTGGGCGCGAGGCTTGCCGCCTATCATGCGCAGACCGCGCCCTTGATCGATTATTACCACGCGCGCGGCGTGCTGACCGAGGTGCCCGCAATGGGCGAAATCGGTGAGATCGCAGGCGCGCTGGACGCGATCGTGAGCGCGCTCACGACGCAATAAGGAATTCGATGCCGCCCCAAAGGAGTGGGGCGGCGTCGGACGGACCGGCCGGGTCAGGAGAGCCCGACCGGCACAACTCGAAGGGAGTAAGTAATGGCCGAAAACAACAATGCGTATTGGTCAGCGAACATCCGTCTGGTCACCATCTGTTTGGTGATCTGGGCGCTTTGCTCGTATGGCTTCGCGATTCTGCTTCGCCCGATGCTTTCCGGCATCGCGGTGGGTGGCACGGATCTGGGCTTCTGGTTTGCCCAGCAAGGATCAATCCTCGTCTTTCTTGCGCTGATCTTCTTCTACGCCTGGCGTATGAACAAGCTCGACAAAGAATACGGCGTGGACGAGCAGTAAGGGACGGACGGAAACATGGATCAGTTTACCCTTAACCTGCTGGTGGTCGGCGCATCGTTCGCCCTCTACATCGGCATCGCGATCTGGGCCCGCGCGGGTTCCACATCTGAATTCTATGCTGCTGGCCAGGGTGTGAACCCGGTGATCAACGGCATGGCAACCGCGGCTGACTGGATGTCGGCTGCATCGTTTATCTCGATGGCGGGTCTGATCGCCTTCGTGGGCTACTCGAACTCGACCTTCCTGATGGGTTGGACCGGCGGCTACGTGCTTATGGCGATGCTGCTTGCCCCCTATCTGCGCAAGTTCGGCAAGTACACGGTTCCCGAATTCGTGGGCGACCGCTACTACTCCACCTCCGCACGTGTTGTGGCGGTGATCTGTCTGCTGGTGATCTCGGTCACTTACGTTATCGGTCAGATGACCGGCGCAGGCGTTGCCTTCTCGCGCTTCCTCGAAGTGACGTCGACCCAAGGTCTGTTGATCGCGTCCACGGTCGTGTTCATCTACGCCGTTCTCGGCGGCATGAAGGGCATCACCTACACGCAGGTGGCACAGTACATCGTGCTGATCGTCGCCTACACGATCCCGGCGGTCTTCATCTCGCTGCAACTGACCGGCAACCCGATCCCGGGCCTTGGTCTGTTCTCGACGATGCCCTCGACCGGCGAGCCGCTTCTGGTGACACTCAACGGTCTTCTGACCGATCTGGGCTTCTCGGAATACACCACTGGTAGCAACCCGTGGCTGATGGCGCTGTTCACACTCTCGCTGATGATCGGTACCGCCGGTCTGCCGCACGTGATCATCCGCTTCTTCACGGTTCCCAAAGTGGCTGACGCACGTTGGTCGGCTGGTTGGGCGCTGGTGTTCATCGCGCTGCTCTACCTGACGGCACCTGCCGTGGGTGCAATGGCCCGCCTGAACATCACCACCACCATGTGGCCCAACGGTGTTGAAGGCGAAGCTGTTGCTGTCGACGAACTGCCCGATTGGTTCCAGACTTGGTCGGTCACCGGCCTGCTCAAGGTCGAAGACAAGAACGGCGACGGCCGCATCCAGTACTACAACGAAGGTGGCCCGGGCATGGCCGAGCTGGCCGCAGAGCGCGGCTGGGCCGGCAACGAGCTTGTGACGTTCAACCGTGACATCCTCGTGCTTGCAAACCCGGAAATCGCACAGCTTCCGGGCTGGGTGATCGCGTTGATCGCCGCTGGTGGTCTCGCGGCCGCTCTGTCGACTGCGGCAGGTCTTCTGCTGGCCATCTCTTCGGCCATCAGCCACGACCTTGTGAAGTCGGTGTTCAACCCGAACATCTCGGAAAAGGGCGAGCTTTTGGTGGCACGTATCTCGATGGCCTTCGCCATCGCGCTTGCGACCTATCTCGGGATCAACCCGCCGGGCTTCGCGGCACAGGTGGTGGCACTGGCCTTTGGTCTTGCCGCAGCAACCCTGTTCCCGACGCTGATGATGGGTATCTTCTCCAAGCGCATGAACGCGCCTGGGGCGACCTTGGGGATGGTTGCCGGTCTCGTCGTGACCTGCGCCTATCTCTTCACCTACCTCGGCGTCTTCTTTATCCCCGGCACCAACATGCTGGCGAACAGTGCGGACAACTGGCTGTTCGGCATCCCGCCGACACATTTCGGCCCGATCGGTGCATTGATCAACTTCGGCGTCGCCTACGCGGTGTCGAGCGTCACTGCGCCCCCGCCGAAAGAGATCCAAGATCTCGTCGAGTCGGTCCGCATTCCGCGCGGCGCTGGTACGGCTCTGGCCAAGTGATGGTCTGACCATAAGGCAGGGCCTGCGACAAAGCGGGCCCTGTTCAAAACAGCGGCGCATCCCGACAGATCGGGGTGCGCCTTTTTTCGCCGGGAGGGACATTTCATGACCACCGACATCGCACAAACCCTCGCCACGACGCATCCTTATGATGTCTTGCCAGATGATGTGCGCGCAGAACTGGCGCGCGAAATCGCCATCATCGACATTCCCGCAGGCCAGCTTGTTTATGCAAAGGGCGCGGTGCTGACCCATCTTTACCTGATCTTGTCGGGCCGGATCGACATCACCGATGAGGGGGGCGAGATCCTCTCGATCCTTGGACCGCGCAATTCCTTTGGCGAGCGCGGCTTGATGAAGGATGGGCGCGGTGCGGTGACAGCCCAAGCCGCCGAGGCATCCCGGCTGTTGGCCATTCCGGCGGCGGTGTTTCACAAGCTGGTCAAGGATCATCCGCGCGTCTTGCGCTTTTTTGACCGCACCCGGCCCGCTGCTGCGCGCAAGCAAGATATCACCACAATGGCCTTGTCCGATCTGATGACGCATGCGCCGCTGACCTGCCGCCCCGAGACACAGCTGATCGAGGCCGCGCGCCAGATGCGCGCATTGGGCGTGTCCTGCATCATCGCGACCGAAGGCGAGGCCGTGCGCGGCATCCTGACCACAGGCGACATCACCGCGCGCGCCGTAGCCGAGGGCTGCCCACCCGAAACCCCCGTCGCGCAGGTCATGACACCCGATCCCATGACGCTTCCGCCGACAGCCCTTGTCGCCGATGTGCTGCATGCGATGATCGAGCGCAAAATCACCCATATGCCCGTGGTCGCTGCTGGCCGGCTGGTCGGTATCCTGACCCAGACGGATTTGACCCGGTTTCAAGCAACCTCATCGGCGGCGCTGATCCGCGAGATCGCGGCGGCGGCCGATCGCGCCACGCTTGCGCGTATCGTGGCGCGCATTCCCGATTTGCTGGTGCAACTGGTGGGCGGGCAGAATGCCCATCAAACCGTCACCCGCCTGATCACCGATATCGCCGATGCCACCACACGCCGCCTTTTGACGCTGGCCGAGGCAAAGCTTGGCCCGCCGCCTGTGCGTTATCTGTGGCTCGCTTGCGGCAGCCAAGGCAGGCAAGAGCAAACCGGCGTCAGCGATCAAGACAATTGTCTGATCATCGACGATGCCGTCACACCGCCCGATGACGCCTATTTCGCGGCGCTGGCCAAATTCGTGTCGGATGGGTTGGACGAGGCGGGCTATTTCTACTGCCCCGGCGACATGATGGCGACAAACATCAAATGGCGCCAACCGCTCAGGGTTTGGCGCGACTATTTCCGCCGCTGGATCAATGTGCCCAACCCCGAGGCGCAGATGCTTTCCTCGGTCATGTTCGACCTGCGCCCCATCGGCGGGCATATGGCACTTTTCGACGATCTTCAGGCCGAGACACTCGCCGCTGCCGCCAAGAACTCGATCTTCATGGCGCATTTGATATCCAACTCGCTCAAACATCAGCCGCCCTTGGGTCTGTTTCGCGGCTTTGCAACTGTGCGCTCGGGCGAGCATAAGAACACCATCGACCTCAAGCATAATGGTGTCGTCCCGGTGGTCGATCGCATCTACGCGCTGACCGGCCAGTTGCCCGTCGCCAATACCCGCGCGCGCATCCTTGCCGCGATCGAGGCAGGCGCGGTATCAGCAACCGGCGGGCAAGACCTGCGTGATGCTTATGATATGATCGCCGACACAAGACTTGCCCATCAAGCCGCCCAAATCCGGCGCGGCGAGAAGCCTGACAATTTCATGGCCCCCGCCGATCTGAGCGATTTCGAGCGCAGCCACCTGCGCGATGCTTTCGTGGTGGTCAAAACAATGCAGAATGCCGCCGCCGCTGGCCGTGGCTATCTCAGCTGAAAGGTAAACCACGACAATGTTCTGGACCCTCGTCACCGTCTTTTTCGCAGGCTTCGCCGGCGCCGGGATCGGGCTGGTATTGCGCCACCTGACGCGCAACCGCGTGCCCAAGGGCATCATCCCGGTCTGCGCGGGCTTGACCATGATCCTTGCAACCATCGGACAGGAATATGGCTGGTACAATGGCGCGCGCAGCACGATGGCGGCGGATCTGGTCGTGATCTCAACACGCGAGCAGCAAAACTGGTACCAACCTTGGACCTTCGTGCAGCCTTGGGTGCGCGGCTTCATCTCATTCTCGCCCTCCGAAACGGTCGAGACCGCGGCGGGTTCGGGCCTTTTTGCCGTGCAACTGCGCCTGCAAGAACGCTGGCAGCCGCAAATGATCCGCCCGGCGCTCTTCGATTGCGCAGGTGCGCGCTGGACCGATCTGAATGCCGACATGATCTTTGACGCGGCGGGTCAGCCGGTCGATGCGATCTGGCGCGAAGAGGCGGACGATGATGTCATCTTCGCCGCCATCTGTGCCAGACATGGGAACAGCGGCTGATCCGCAAGGCCCGAAAGGGGGGCAAATCCATGTTGCGCCGATTATCCCTACGCTTGCGGATCTTTCTGTTCTTCGCCCTCTTGGCCTTTGGCGGTGCCGCGCTGGTGATCGCGGGACTTCTTATCGGCTACACGCGTCTGGGTGAGGGGCATGCACTGAGCGCCTTCATCATCGCAGGCGCCGTTGCGATTTTCGCGATCCTCGGGCTGACGACATGGGTCTGGGTCTTGTTCGACGAACATGTCGCAATGCCGGTTGAACGCTTGGCCGCCGATCTGCGTGCGCGCGCCCATGCCGATGTCGACAACGGCATCGATCACGGCGTCGCGCGCTACCTGGGCGATCTGGCGCCCGCCGCCGATGCGGTTGCCGCCAACCTGTCCGAGACCCGCAACGCCATGGCAATGGCCGTGGGGCGTGAAACCGCCCGGCTCAATGCCGAGAAAACCCGGCTTGAGGCGCTTTTGGCCGAGATCCCGGATGGGGTCATGTTCTGCACCGGCAACCATATGATCGCGCTGTATAACGGGCGCTGCCGGGAGATCGTGCACGATGACGCCGCACTGGGTCTGGGCAGGCCCGTGGCCGGCCTTCTGCGGATGGGGCCGATCCACCAAGCCTATGCGCGTCTGGCGGCACAGACAGCCCGCGAGGGGACCGATATCTTGGTCACCACACGCCAAGGCGCCCAGCTGTTGGAGGCGCGGCTGCGCCTTGTCGATCTGGCCGGGCAAGATGCCGCGGCGCCGGGCTATGTGCTGACGCTGCGCGATGTCACCGCCGATCTCAAGGTCGGGGCCGAACGCGCGCATCTGCTCAACCGCCTGTTGGATGGGGTGCAAAACATCCTGTCCGATCTGCCAGAAAGCGCGGCCAAGGCCACGCTGGCTGCACTCGTTCAAGATACCGCCGCGCGCAAAGCCGCGACCGACACGGCGTGGTGGCCGATGGAGGCGCTTGGCGCCACCGATCTGGGCGCGGCCCTGCACACGCGCCTTGCGCGCAAGGATGTCGCCCTTCACCCTGACCTCGACGACACGGCCCTGCGCTGCGACGGCTTCGCGATCACCCGCATGCTCGAACGCCTCGCGCTATCATGGTCGGAAACCGGGGCGGAGGGGTTGGTTCTCACCCTCGCCTCCAAAGGCCCGACCCAAGCCGCACTCAGCCTCGAGGCGGCAGGCGCGCCACCCGATCCCGCGCGTCTGGCGCAATGGCTCAACACACCGCTTTCCCCGGGGCTATCGGGGTTTCACGGGCGTGATGTGCTGCTCAGCCATGGCACGGTGATCGGGATCGAACCCGCAGGGCCCGGTCGCCACGCGCTGCGCCTGTCGCTGGATCTGGCCACACCGCGCCCGATCGGGCCAAGCCGCATGGTGATGTATGATTTCGACCTGCTGCATGCAGCCATTCCCGAGACCTTGGCCAAAGCCCCTCTGACATCGCTCAGCTTCGTAATCTTCGATACCGAAACCACGGGGCTGAACCCGCAAAGCGACGAGATCTGCCAAATCGCAGCCCTGCGTGTGGTCAATGGCAAGGTCGTGTCGGGCGAGCGCTTCGACATGCTGGTCAATCCGGGCCGCAATATCCCCGCATCCGCGACGGCGGTACATCACATCACCAACGCGATGGTGGCCGATGCCCCCGATATCGACACGGCGCTGTCGCGCTTTCACGCCTTTGCCAAAGGATCTGTCTTGGTTGCCCATAACGCGCCCTTCGACATGAGCTTTCTGCGCCGCCGCGAGGGCCAGATCGGCGCGCGCTTCGATCAGCCCATCCTCGACACTGTGCTCTGCTCGGCGATCCTTTATGGCCAATCGGCCGAGCATACCCTCGACGCGCTTTGCGCAAGGCTGCATATCGAGATCCCGGCCGAGGCGCGCCACACCGCCATCGGCGATGCCATCGCCACGGCCGAGGCGTTTCGCAAGATGATCCCGATGCTCGAAGCGGCAGAGCTGCCCAATTTGGAAGCATTGATCAAAGCCTTCGACCGCCATCGCCGGTTGATCGAACATCTGAATTGACCCGACCGCCCTTGCCGACCAGCTTCAGACAAAAGGATAGTGACGATCATGGCGCGTGTTCCGCTCTACAAAGCCACCGAAACCGAGATGATCCGCCGGATCACCGACGGCGAATGGGCCGTTGGCCTGCGCTTGCCCAATGAATTCGGGCTGGCCGAGGAATTCGGCGTCAGCCAAGGTACGATGCGGCGCGCTCTGATCACGCTGGAGGGGTTGGGGCTCTTGGCGCGCAAACCGGGGCGCGGCACCATCGTTTGCGCAGCTGCAGGGGCCAAAGGCGATACTGCGCATGACATGCCCAAACCCCAGCTCCGCGATGCGACCGGCGGCATGCTGATCTTGGATGTCTACCGCGCCCGCAGCGCCACGCGCGGCGCGGATGACGAGGAACTGGCCCTGTTTGCCACCACGCGCCTCGCCACGCTCGAGCGCATCTTTCACCGCAACGGCCAGCGCGCTGCCCGCGATCTCGTCACACTGCCCGAGGCGCTCTTGCCCGTCATCGACGAAGATGCCGATCCCGATCTTGCCGCGCTTTTGCAAGATGCGGGGATCGTTTGCGATCACATCGATGAAGATATCACCGCCGCCGTGACGACGATGAGCGCCTCCGTTGCGCTGGCCTGCGACCGCTACACCGCGCTTCTCGTGCTGACCCGCACCGCGCGCGATGCCAAGGGAAACCCCATCGCCCGCCAAAGGCTGCAACTCATCGCCGATGGTATCCGCTACGGCGCGTGACCCGCTTCTTCGTTTCTGAAATATCCCCGCCGGAGGCCACCGCCGCGCGCAACATGCGGCAGCGGCCCGAACAGCGCGGGTCAGATTCCATCGATACAGACATATTTGGTGTCGAGATAATCCTCGAGCCCTTGGCTCCCGCCTTCTTTGCCAAGACCCGATTCCTTGACCCCGCCAAAGGGGGCCTCGACTGTCGTGATCAACCCCGAATTGATGCCGATCATGCCGTAGGCCAGCCGTTCGTTCAGCCGAAAGGCGCGGCCCAGATCGCGGGTATAGACGTAGGATGCGAGACCGAATTCGGTGGCATTGGCCATCGCGATGACCTCCTCCTCCGTCTCGAAGCGGAAGACGGGGGCAAGGGGGCCGAAAATCTCTTCGCGGGCAAAAGCCATATCCTGCGTCGCCCCCGTCAGCACGGTGGGCTGGAAAAAGGTGCCGCCCAACTGGTGGCGCGACCCGCCCAAGACGACCTCAGCCCCCTTGGCCTTGGCATCGTCGAGCAACTCCTCGACCTTGGCCACCGCGCTCGCGTCGATCAGCGGGCCTTGGGCCACGCCTGCCTCGCGCCCATCACCCACCTTCAACGCGCGGGTTCTTTCGACAAGCTTGGCGACAAAGGCATCATGGACGCCTGCCTGCGCATAGATGCGGTTGGCGCAGACACAGGTTTGGCCGGAATTGCGGTATTTCGACACGATCGCACCCTCGACCGCAGCATCGAGATCGGCATCGTCAAAGACGATGAAGGGCGCATTGCCGCCCAACTCCATCGAGACCTTCTTGACCGTATCGGCCGAGGCGCGGATCAGCTCCTTACCCACCTCGGTCGATCCGGTGAAGGTCACCTTGCGCACCTCGGAGCGTGCCATCATCGCGCCTGCAATCGCGCGGGCCGATCCCGTGACGATATTGATCACGCCCGCCGGATAGCCCACCTCCTCGGCCAGCGCGGCCCAAGCCAGCCCGCTATAGGGCGTGGCGGTTGCGGGCTTGGCGACAACTGTGCAGCCCACCGCCAAGGCAGGGGCAAGCTTGCGCGCCAACATCGACGAAGGGAAATTCCACGGCGTGATCATCCCCACAACACCCACCGGGTGCTTGGTGACCAAGATCCGGCGGCCATTGACGCCGGCGGGTACGATCTCGCCCTTGGCGCGGCGGGCTTCCTCGGCGAACCAGCGCACATATTGCGCGCCGATGGCGATCTCGCCCATCGCCTCGGCCAAGGGTTTGCCCATCTCGATGGTCAACAGCTCTGCCAGCGCCGCTTGGTTGTCCATTAGCGCATCATGCAGCTTCCAAAGCAGACCCACGCGGCTCATCAGGTCCATCGCGGAGAAGGTCTGAAAGGCCGACGCGGCGGCGTCGATCGCGCGGTGGGTTTCCGCCGTACCGCAAGCGGGAACCGTGCCGATCACCTCGCCCGTCGCGGGATTGGTCACATCGATGGTCTTACCGCTCTCGGCCCCCACCCATGCGCCGCCGATAAAATTGCCCTGCCGCTGCCATGTCTGCCAATCGCTCATCACATCGCTCCCATCTTGCGGGCCAGATCCAGCATCCGGCAGGAAAAGCCCCATTCATTGTCATACCAGCCAAAGACGCGCAGCATGCCACCCTTGGCGCGTTTGATCTCGGGCCCCTGCAAGATCACCGACTCGGGGCGCGCGCGCAGATCGGTCGAGACCAGCGTCTGACCCGTGAAGCCCACGATCGGCCCCGCGCGGTCACGGAAAAAGGCTACGGCCTCCTCAGCCTGCGGCCGCTGTCGGGTGATCACGGCCAGATCAACACAAGAGACCGAGGCCACCGGCACCCGCACTGCCGACCCGGTGATCCGCCCCGCCAGATGCGGCAGCACCACATCGACCAGCGTGGCCGCACTGGTCGTGGTCGGCACCATGCTCAGCGCTGCGGCACGGCTTCGCGCGAAATCATCGCCCATCGGCTGATCGACCGTGGGCTGGCTGCCCGTGTAGCAATGCACCGTGGTCAAAAGCGCGCTTTCCAAGCCCCATTCCGCGTCGATCATCGCCGCAAGAGGGGCCACCGCGTTGGTGGTACAAGATGCATTCGATACGATCCGATGGACGGGCATCAGCGCGGCATCATTGGCCCCCAGCACCACCGTCACATCCGCCTCTGGCGATGGACCCGAGACCAGCACCCGGCCCGCGCCAGCATCAAGACCCGCTTCGGCGAAACTCCGCGTGCGGGCAAGGCCGGTGCATTCCATCACCACATCGATGCCCGACAGGTCCAAAAGCGCCAGATCGGGGACTTGGGTAAAAGGCAAACTGCGCGCGCCGACCCGCAGAACACCCTCGCCCGCCGTGACCTCCTCGGGCCAAGGACCAAAGACGCTGTCATATTGGAACAGATAGGCACAGGTTTTCAGCGGCGCGATGTCGTTGAGCGCCACGATCTCGATCTCGGGCCAACCGCCGCCCAGCCAGGCGCGCAAGACCGATCGCCCGATGCGCCCAAAGCCGTTGATCGCCACCTTGATGGTCATACGCGCGCTCCCTTTGGGTGAAGTGATGCCGCCCCGTGACGCCCGGCGCAAGGGGGCCATTCCCCCGCCTGCGGCGGCGCGCTAAGCTCGGCGCAACAGCGGGGGTGGGATATGGACGGCAACAAGCGACAAAGGCGCGTGACCTCAAGCCATTGGGGTGCCTTCGAGGTCGAAACCGAAGGCGACAAAATTATCGCCACATATCCCTTTGGCCCCGATCCATCGCCAACGGCGATCCCCGCGATCCTGCCCGCGGCTGTGCATCACGCCTCCCGCGTGGCGCGGCCATCGGTGCGCCGCGCATGGCTTGCAACCCGCGACCGGGCG
>JAQCLA010000342.1 GCA_027592105.1 Pseudomonadota bacterium
AGCCGATCTCGGGCCAAGTATGCACCGAGATATGGCTTTCGGCCAACACCGCCACACCCGAGACGCCCTGTGGGCTGAACTTGTGGGTGTGAATATGCAAAAGCGTCGCGCCACAGGCGGTCACGCAATCGCGAAACGCGTCTTGAATCCGGGCTTCCTCGTCCAGACCATGGCCGTTCTCGACCTCGATGATCAGATGGGTGCCTGCGAAGACGACACCGTCACGGCGGATGAAGTGATCATCGCGTGCGGGATCGAGCAGATTGCAAGATGCAGTGGGATCGTCGAACAATGTATCGGCGGCACGAATGCCGTGAGTGTCTTCCGCATGGGCGCCTGTCTCCAGACCAGTCCCCAGTTGGAAGAGGTTGGCGCGGGTCATGGGCGCTCCCCTTCTTTCCAGCAGAGTGATGTGGTGGTCCCTTAGCGCGCCCCCGAGGCCTCCCTCGAAGTTGGGATCGGTCCCATCTTGAGCGGCGGTAGCTAAGCGTTGCGCCGTGCAAGATCAAGGCATAATGCGGCCGCATGGGTGAAACTCGGGCTAGAGAAATTTGGGGTAAAATAATACCCCAAATATAAGCAATTGTTTTTGCTAAATTTTGCAAGATCTCTGGCCATTGACGGCGGCGTAGATTCGGGTAGAACACGCCATCACAACGCGGTCTGTGACCGCAAATGTCATTCTGGTCGGGTGATCCTACCCGCCCCCGAAAGGACCGATGGAAATGAAAACCTTTTCTGCCACCCCGGCGGATATCGACAAGCAGTGGATCTTGATCGACGCCGAAGGCGTTGTTCTGGGCCGCCTTGCCTCGATCATCGCCATGCGGCTGCGCGGCAAGCACAAGCCGACCTTCACCCCCTCGATGGACATGGGTGACAACGTTATCGTCATCAATGCCGAAAAGGTGCAGGTGACGGGCAACAAGCGCAACAAGGAAAACTACTGGCACACCGGATTTCCGGGCGGGATCAAGTCGCGCACGACTGGCCAGATCCTCGAAGGCGATCACCCCGAGCGCGTGGTGACGCAAGCCGTCAAGCGCATGCTGCCCGGCGGTAAGCTGAGCCGTCAGCAGATGACCAACCTGCGCGTCTATGCAGGGGCCGAGCATCCCCATGATGCCCAACAGCCCACCGTTCTCGACGTCAAGTCGATGAACCCCAAGAATACCCGGAGCGCATGACCATGGCCGAGACATTCTCTTCGCTCGACGCGCTGAAAGGCGCAGTTGATGCAAGCGCGCCCGCGGCGCTCTCCTTTGACGATGCACCCCGCATACCCGTGCGCGATGCGCTGGGTCGTGCCTATGCCACCGGCAAGCGCAAGGATGCGGTCGCCCGCGTCTGGATCAAGCCCGGCTCAGGCAAGGTCGTGGTGAATGGCAAGGACATGTCGGCCTATTTCGCCCGTCCCGTGCTGCAGATGATCTTGCGCCAGCCCTTCACTGTGGCCGGCGTCGAGAACGAGTTCGACGTGATGGCGACCGTCAAGGGCGGTGGCCTCTCGGGTCAGGCCGGTGCGGTCAAGCACGGCATCTCCAAGGCGCTGCAACTCTATGAGCCCTCCTTGCGCGGTGCGCTGAAGGCGGCAGGTTTCCTGACCCGCGACAGCCGCGTTGTGGAACGCAAGAAGTACGGTCGCGCCAAGGCCCGCAAGAGCTTCCAGTTCTCCAAGCGTTGATTGGATACTTGTCGCGCGATTTGCAAAAGGCCGCCCCCTCGGGCGGCCTTTTCGTTGGGCAGGGCACACGAATTTTCGTACGAAAATTCGCATCGCGCGCCGCTCGCGCAGGGGCGGTGCTGCGCGCGGTTGGCCTTGGATGCGTGCAGAAAGATGACGGGGCGCTGGACGAGCGCTTGACCTTACTTCGGCCGAGGACTAGCTGCCCGCCATGGCGCGCGCACCCCTTTTGCAATTGACCGATATCTCGCTGACCTTCGGCGGGAACCCGGTGTTCTCCGACCTCTCGCTTGTGGTGCAGGAGGGCGACCGCCTTGCGCTTGTCGGGCGCAATGGGTCGGGCAAATCCACCTTGATGAAGGTGATGGCCCGCCTTGTGCAGCCCGACACCGGCAGCGTGATCACCCCCGATGGCGTGCGCGTCGGCTACATGGAGCAAGAACCCGATTTCGCCGGATTTGCGACCTTGGGCGATTATGCCACCGCCAATCTGGAGATGGGTGAGGAATGGCGGGTCGAGGCCGTGGCCGAGGGGCTGAAACTCAAGCTGGCCGCCGAACCTGGCCGGGCCTCGGGGGGTGAGCGTCGCCGCGCTGCACTTGCCCGGCTCTTGGCTGAGGCACCCGAATTGATGCTGCTTGATGAGCCGACCAACCATCTCGACATCGAGGCGATCGGCTGGCTTGAGCGCGAACTTTTGCAAGCGCGCACCGCTTTTGTGCTGATCAGTCACGACCGCGCCTTCTTGACCGCCTTGGCGCGCGGCACACTTTGGCTAGACCGTGGGGTTGTGCGCCGCCAAGATCGTGGTTTTGCCGAGTTCGAGGCATGGCGCGACAAGACTTGGGACGAAGAGGATCAGGCCCGCCATAAGCTTGATCGCAAGATCAAGGCCGAGGCACGCTGGGCCGTTGAAGGCATCAGCGCCCGGCGCAAGCGCAACCAAGGCCGTGTGCGTGCGCTGCAAGATCTGCGAGCCGAGCGTGCGGGCATGATCCGCCGTCAAGGGGCCGCCGAGATGGTGCTTGATGCGGGGCAAGGCTCGGGCAAGCGGGTGATCGAGGCCACGGGCATTTCCAAAAGCTTCGGCGACAGGGTGATCTTGCAGCCCTTCGATCTGCGCATCTTGCGCGGGGATCGCGTGGCC
>JAQCLA010000343.1 GCA_027592105.1 Pseudomonadota bacterium
GACCTCGTCCGGCACATCCTCGCGTGCCAGATCGGCCAAGGCATGGGCGCAGGCGATCTTCATCTCGTCATTGATGGCGCGGGCGTGGATATCAAGCGCGCCTCGGAACAGGTAGGGAAAGCCCAAGACATTGTTGACCTGATTGGGGTAGTCGGACCGGCCCGTCGCCACGATGGCATCGGGACGCACCTCATGTGCCTCTTCCGGTGTAATCTCTGGATCGGGGTTGGCCATTGCAAAGATGACCGGGTTGGGTGCCATGCTGGCGACCATCTCGCGGGTCACGGCACCCTTGGCCGAAACACCAAGGAAAACATCCGCGCCGCGCATCGCTTCCTCGAGGCTCCGCAGATCGGTTTTCACTGCATGGGCCGATTTCCATTGGTTCATCCCCTCGGTGCGGCCCTGATAAAGCACGCCCTTAGTGTCGCAAACGATGCAGTTCTCGTGCCGCGCGCCCATGGTCTTGAGCAGTTCGATACACGCAATGCCCGCAGCCCCCGCGCCGTTCAACACGATGCGGCAATCCTCGATGTTCTTGCCCGAGATATGCAGCGCATTGATCAGACCGGCAGCGCAGATCACGGCGGTGCCATGCTGGTCGTCGTGGAAAACCGGGATATCGCATTCTTCCTTGAGGCGCTGCTCGATGATGAAGCATTCTGGTGCCTTGATATCTTCGAGGTTGATGCCGCCAAAGGTGGGCGACATCAGCTTGACCGCGCGGCAGAACTCATCCGGGTCTTCGGTATCAAGCTCGATATCGATGGAATTCACATCCGCGAAGCGTTTGAACAGCACCGCCTTACCCTCCATCACGGGTTTGGAGGCGAGCGCGCCAAGATTGCCAAGCCCCAATACCGCCGTCCCGTTCGAGATGACGGCGACCAGATTGCCCTTGGTGGTGTAATCATAGGCCGCCTCGGGCCGCTCGGCGATCATCTCGCAGGGCGCGGCCACGCCGGGTGAATAAGCAAGGCTGAGATCGCGCTGTGTCGCCATCGGGGTCGAGGCATTGATGTCGATCTTTCCCGGATATGGTTCCAGGTGATAGGCCAAAGCCTCTTCGCGGGTGATCCTGCTCTTGTCGGCCATTTTTCATCTCTCCCTCAGTCCGGCTTCCGGTTTAGCCATTGCAACGGGCCGCGGCAACAACGGGCTTTTGACGCTTCAATCCCGCGCGGCGCTTGCGTAGGTTAAGTTACGGATGATCGGGGGGCGGAATGAGCAGCGTCACGCCAATGATGGCGCAATATCTGGAGATCAAGGCGCAACATGCCGATGCGCTGTTGTTCTACCGGATGGGCGATTTCTACGAAATGTTCTTTGACGACGCCGTGGCGGCGGCAAGCGCGCTCGATATCGCGCTGACCAAACGTGGCCAGCATTTGGGCGAAGATATCGCCATGTGCGGCGTGCCGGCCCATAGTGCCGAAAGCTATCTTTTGACCCTGATCCGCAAAGGATTTCGCGTCGCCATCTGCGAACAGATGGAAGACCCGGCCGAAGCGAAAAAGCGCGGCGGCTCAAAGGCGGTGGTGCGGCGCGAGGTTGTGCGCCTTGTCACCCCCGGCACCCTGACCGAGGATACGCTGCTCGAGGCACGGCGGCATAACTACCTTGCCGCCTATGCCGAGATACGCGGCGAAGGGGCGCTGGCATGGTGTGATATCTCGACCGGGGATTTTCGTGTGATGCCCTGCCCGCCCGTGCGGCTGGGCCCGGAGCTGGCCCGGCTATTGCCCCGTGAGGTGCTGATTTCCGACGGGATGGAGGCCGCGCGCATCACAGCCATCGAAGAGATTGGCGCCGCCGTGGCGCAGCTTGCCCCCACCAGCTTCGACAGCCGTAGCGCCGAGGCGCGGATTGCGCGGGTGTTCAATGTCGGCGCGTTGGACGGGTTTGGGCAATTCACACGCCCCGAGTTGGGCGCGATGGGTGCGCTGATCGATTATCTGGAACTGACGCAAAAGGGCAGCTTGCCGCTGTTGCGCCCACCACGCCAGCAAAGTGCGGGGCAGTTGTTGCAGCTTGATGCAGCGACGCGGCGCAATCTGGAACTGACCCATGCGCTTGCAGGGGGGCGGGCCAATACGCTGTTGTCGGTGCTGGATCGCACCCTGACCGCAGGCGGCGCGCGTCTGTTGGAGCGGCGCTTATCCGGCCCATCCACCGATCTGGGCGTGATCACGGCGCGCCATGATGCAGTGGCTTTTTTCGTCTCTGACGGGCAAGTTCGTGACGATCTGGAACAGCATCTGCGCCGCATTCCCGACCTTGATCGCGCTTTGTCGCGACTGGCGCTTGACCGGGGCGGCCCGCGCGATCTGGCCGCAATCCGCGATGGGCTAAGCGCGGCGGCGGCCTTGGAGGGTGTGCTGCGCGATCTATCCTTGCCCGAGCTCTTGGCGCAGGCGCGCGGTGATTTGGGCGGCCATGATGAGTTGGGCGCACTTCTTGAGCGCGCATTGGTGGCCGAACCACCCTTGCAGTTGCGCGATGGCAGCAGCATCGCGCCCGGCTATGACCCGGATCTGGACGCCGCGCGCCGCCTGCGCGACGAGGGGCGCGGCGTGATAGCGAGCATGCAGGCCGATTATATCACGCAAACCGGCGTCGCCTCGCTCAAGATCCGGCACAATAACGTGCTTGGCTATTTCATCGAAACCACCGCGACCCATGCGCAAAAGATGCTCTCGCCACCCTTGGCCGAGCGGTTCATCCATCGGCAAACCACGGCCAATGCGGTGCGCTTTACAACGCTGGATCTGTCCGAGCTTGAGGCTCGCATCCTGAACGCCGGCAACCGCGTGCAAGAGATCGAG
>JAQCLA010000029.1 GCA_027592105.1 Pseudomonadota bacterium
ATCGAACCTGAGCTGGCGGCGCGTGCGTCGATCCCCGTGATCGAAGGTGTCGCTGCTTCTGCTCGGCTGGCCCAGGTTATTGCCCGCGTATAGGGCCATCCGCCTCAGGCCCCACGGATGCGGGCTCGGAATGTCAACTATTTCGGTCGTTATCAAATTGATACTTGGTATCACAGCGGCTTTGGTCGGCGCCTGTACCTGCGGCATTTGGATCCCAGACCCTTTTTGTCGCGATTGGGATTGGAACTCGAAGTTCATATGATCAAAATCAATGGGTTACGTGGTAGAGAACGTTGGATCCCAGACCCATTCCCTCCGCCATTTTACCTAATTTTATCTAAATTTTTCAAAGCGATACCTGCCAAATCTCGGTTTCGGTATGCCATTTGGTATACCATGTTGTTGAGAAAGCGCGGCTAAACGGCAGGCTTGTATTCTAGTCACGTCGCAGGTTCACGGAAGATCCATGCCAATGAATATGTCAGCTTTCGCCCGTTTTCGCAGTGGTGCCTGTCGGCGCAAGGTGCATGCCCACAAGAGGGTCCCCGTCAATCCCAGGGCGGATTGCCGGGTTGTCCATGCTACCGCTGCATCTCATAGCTCAGCCCTAGCCCTGCAACAGGGGTTTGAGGTCTTGGGCCGGGTCGACCACCAACGCCGGGTCGGGCGACACCCCCGCCGCGATCAGGCGTTTGCCGATCATGTAGCCGCGCGGATCGTTCATCGCATCGACGGCCACCAGCCTGCCTTGCGCGTAATACCAATGCGAGCGCGCGCTGCCCGCATCGCGGATCACCACGCGGTCATACCCCGTGTTCAGCCCCGCGATCTGCAATTTGACATCATATTGATCCGACCAGAACCACGGCTCGGGGCGATAGGGTTCATGCGCGCCGAGGATGTTTTTCGCCACAGTCTCGGCCTGATCGATGGCGTTCTGCACCGACTCCAGCCGGATGCGCGCGCCTTGATATGGAGAACTCGCGCAATCGCCCGCGGCCCAGATGGCGGGGTCACTGGTGCGGCCCTCTTCGTCGGTCGCGATGCCGTTCTCGATCATCAGCCCCGCGGCTGCCGCCAAGGCGGTGGCGGGCGCGATGCCGATGCCTGCGATCACCATGTCGCAGGCAATCTCGGCCCCGTCCGCCAAGACCGCCCCCGTCACATGATCCGTGCCGACAAGCCGGGTCAGCCCCACGCCTTCGCGAATATCGATACCGTGGGACAAGTGCAGCGCGCGGAAATACTCCGAGGTCTCGGGGGCAGCGACCCGTTGCAGGATGCGCGGCGCCATCTCGATCAAGGTCACATCCATCCCGCGCTTTCGCGCCACCGCTGCCGCCTCGAGCCCGATATAGCCGCCCCCCACGATCAGCGCGCGCCGCCCCGGCTGCATGCCCGGTGCCATCGCATCGACATCGCCAAGACCGCGCACCACATGCACGCCCTTGAGATCGCCGCCGATCGCAGCAGGCAGGCGGCGCGGCACCGATCCCGTGGTCAGCACAAGCGCATCATAGGGGATGGTCGCATCGCCGAAGGCCACCTGCCGCGCATCGGTATCGATACCCTGCACGGGTTGGCCCAAACGCAGGTCGATCCCAGCCTCGGCATAGTAGCTTTCCGGCCGGAGCAAGAGCCGCTCAAGCCCCACCTCACCCAAGAGGTAGGCCTTGGACAAAGGCGGTCGCTGGTAGGGCGGCACAGGTTCTTCCCCGATCAGGGTGATCTGACCGGCAAAGCCCAGCGCGCGCAGCTTTGCCACGCAGGCCGCCCCCGCCTGTCCGGCGCCGATCACCACGATCTTTTGCATCAAGCTTTACCTTTGCGCCTTAGTGCAACGTCACATCCGCGGTTGTTTTATAACGTTGTTTCAATTCAGATTTTCCAGGTCCTGTCAGTGGAGCCATAAGTAACCATTCAGACACGCCAGATGGCTTGGACTGAATTGATCCACGTTAAGTGCTTTCGAACGGAATGCTTCAGGCCCACAGTCTTGACATATCACGGCATGGACTGCAATGTTGTTTGAACATGTTGTTCAATTATGAACTTTTCTCTTTGTTTTCTCAGGTGGCAAATCGATATGCCGTTATGCGACACTATGGTGGTGCCCAAATGACCAAGCCAACGTCGGAAGTATTGTGCGATATCGACTTTATCGCGCGCCCAGCTTCCGGGCCGGTCGTGGTTTTCCTTCATGGTATCGGGTCCAACGCGACGTCATTCTCAGGGCTGTTCGAATTCCTGCCCGTCGATTTCAGCCTCGTCGCTTGGAATGCCCCTGGTTATTTGGCGTCGGCGCCACTGGAAAAGGATTGGCCGCTTGCGTCGGATTACGCGCAAAAATTGTCCGAGCTACTCGATCGTATGGGCCACGGCTCGGTGCATCTCGTCGGGCACTCGCTTGGCGCGTTGATCGCCGCGGCCTTTGCGCGTCGGTACGCTGATCGTCTGCGCAGTCTGACTTTGGTTTCCGCGGCCGCAGGATATGGTGTGCCCCCTTTTGGAGCCATGCCCGGTGGTGTGAAGGACAGGCTCTTGGATTTGGAGCGCCTTGGTCCAGCCGCATTCGCCCATGTCCGGGCTTCGAACCTCATATATCAGCCAGAGCGATACCCGGAGCTTGTTCAAAGGGTTGAGTCCGCGATGGCGCAGGTCAATCCCAAAGGCTACGCGCAGGCTGTGAGAATGCTCGCATCCGGAAAATTGGCCGATGACCTTGCCCACGTCGCGTTGCGCCCCGGTTTCATCATAGGGGCACAAGACAAGATCACACCACTGGTACAGACGATGACGGCCGCCAATGCGTGGAATACGCTTTATCCTGTCCGACCGATCGTCACCCAAATCGAAGGGGCGGGGCATGCGGTCTACCTACAAAGCCGTGACGCGTTCTGCGCGGCTTTGTTGGATCACATGGGCTTGGCCGCTGCCCGAAACTCGGATGGAGTTTGAGATGACCGAAGACCTTAGACTGGATCACTTGCGCGGCATCGTGATGCGTGCCCCCGGGATCACCACGACGACGTCGTTCTACACCGATCAATGGGGGCTGCATGTGGCCCACGAGGACGACGGGATCACCTATCTGCGCGGGAGCGGTGAGCAACCGTTCATCTATGGCCTCAAGGACGATGCGACCTATGGCATCGAGTATATCCATTTCGGCATGCCGGACCGCGACGGTGTCGACGCACTCTATGGGCAGCTTTCCCAAAAGGGAGCGGATTTACGCGGCGCCCCGGGTACATTCGAGGGTCCCTTTAGTGGCTATGGCTTCGAGGTGGTCGATCCAGATCATCGGCGTCTTCGCATTACTTCAGATATTTTGCAGCGCGACGCCGACGACATCCACGCTTATCCGCGCAAGATCAGTCACGTGGTGCTGAACACGCCCGACATGGAGGGCATGCAGCGCTGGTATGAAGACATGTTGGGCTTCCGCACCAGCGATTACTCCGCCGACCAAATGGTGTTCCTGCGCATCGGTAGTGATCACCACGCCATCGCTTTCGTGCGGGCCCAATACCCGGCGATCAACCATGTTGCCTTTGAGATGGCAGGTATCGACAGTTTCATGCGTGGCATCGGCCGCATGAAGCAAAAGGGTCAGGTGCCGAGCTGGGGGCCAGGACGGCATGGGCCGGGCAACAATCCATTCGCCTATTTCGTCTCGCCCTCGGGTTTCGTGATCGAGTTTACTTCGGAGGTGCAGCAGATCGACGAGGCGACGCACGAACCGAAGGTCTGGTCGCGCACCGACCCAGAGGCGATGGACCAGTGGATGACGGCAGGCCCGCCGACACCGGCGCAACGCGCGGTCATGGCCGGGCGGCCCGACCCCGGCTTTCCGAAGGAAGGATGAACGATGGACCTCGGGCTGACAGATCGTTGCGTCGTGGTCACTGGCGGCAGTTCCGGGATTGGACTGGAGGCCGTTCGTATCTTGCTGGAAGACGGCGCCCGGGTGGCGTTCTGCGCCCGTGGTGCAGAGCGGCTGGAAGCCGTGGCGGCCGAGCTGGCACACGAATATGGGGACAAAAGGATTCTTGCGCGGGCGTTTTCGGTACTGGATCCGGCGGCGGTCGCAAGCTTCGCACAGGAAGTCGGGAGGGCCTTCGGGGGCTGCGACGCTCTCGTCACCAATGCCGGGCAGGGGCGCGTCTCGACTTATGCCGATACCAGTGACGCCGACTGGCGCGAGGAACTGGAGTTGAAATTCTTCAGCCAACTGCACCCGATCCGCGCCTTTGAGGCGATGTTGCGAAAAAGCGGGCAGGGCGCGATCGTCGCCGTGAACTCGCTTCTGGCGTCGCAGCCTGAACCGCACATGGTCTGCACCTCTGCCGCGCGGGCCGGTGTGCAGAATTTGCTGAAGTCGCTGGCCACCGAACTCGCCCCCGATATCCGCGTCAATTCGATCCTTCTAGGCCTAGTGGACTCTGCCCAATGGCAGCGCCGGTATGAGGCGCGCGCGGATCGGACCCAGAGCCGAGGGGACTGGTTTGCGGCGCTGGCGCGGGCCAAGAAAATCCCGCTCGGGCGGCTTGGCAAGCCGGAGGAACCTGCCCGCGCGATCGCTTTTCTCGCCTCGCCTGCGTCCAGCTACATCACCGGCGCAAAGCTCGAAATCTCGGGCGGCGTGTCGCGCTTTGCCTGATCCCCGTTTCCGAAGATCCTCATGAAAGATCCAAGCCCCATGTCTCAGACCGTTGGTCACCAAATTGCCGAGGCGCTTGCCGATGCGGGCGTCACTACCATGTTTGGTGTGATCTCTATCCACAACATGCCGATCCTCGATGCGGTGGCTGAACAGGGGCGCATCCGTTTTATTCCGGCACGCGGCGAGGCCGGGGCGATGAACATGGCCGATGCCTTCTCGCGCGTGACTGGGAAACTGGGTGTGGCATTGACCTCGACCGGAACGGCAGCGGGCAATGCCGCTGGCGCGCAGGCCGAAGCATTGACAGCCGGCAGCCGGGTGCTGCACCTCACCACACAAATCGACCGACCTTGGATGGACCGGGACCGCGCCGCAATCCACGATGTGCCCAAGCAGCCCGAAATGCTGCGCGGTGTGTCCAAGGCCGTGTTCCGCATCTGGGACGAGATGGGTGTTCTTGGAACCCTAGCTGCTGCGATCCGCGTTGCGATGACGCCGCCCACCGGCCCGGTCAGCCTCGAGGTGCCCGTCGACGTGCAGCGCATCCCCGCAGTGGCCGGATTGCGCCTGACCCCACCGCGCCCGGCTATTGCGACGGTGGATGAGGCTGCCCTAGACGCACTTGCAGAGCGGGTGAAAGCCGCGAAGCGGCCCATGCTCTGGCTCGGCGGTGGTGCCCGGGGGGCCGGGGCCGAGGCGTTGGAGCTGGTCGAGCGCGGCTTCGGAGCTGTCAGTTCGACACAGGGCCGCGCCGTGGTTCCGGAAACCCACAAAGGCACGCTCGGGGCCTTCAACATGACACCGGAGGCGGAGGCGCTCTTTCAAGGCTGTGACCTGATGATCGTCGTGGGCTCGCGGCTTCGCGGGAACGAAACGCGCAACAACAAAATGCCGCTGCCGCGCCCGTTGTTTCAAATCGACGTGGAGCCGACGCAAGGCGGGCGAAATTATCCGACCGACGGGTTTCTTTGCGGCGACGCAGCGGCAACACTTCGCGCGCTTCTGGACCGATTGCCCAAGCGGCTGGGGACCGATCCACAGCTGCATTATGACATCGCCGTGGCCCGTGCGAGATCGGAAGGGACGCTGCGCGCGCGCCTTGGGCCGTACCAGGTGGTCGCCGATCATCTCCTCGCGGTGGTGCCAAGGGGGGGGCATCCATGGGTCCGCGACGTGACGATTTCGAACTCCACCTTCGGTAACCGCTACGTCCAGATCGCGGAACCGCATTTGGGTGTGCACGCCCTTGGTGGAGGCATCGGGCAGGGGATCGCCATGGCTATCGGGGCTGCGGCGGGATCGCAGGCGCGCACTATCGCACTCGTGGGCGATGGCGGTGCGCAGCTCGGTATCGCCGAGCTGATCACTGCTGTCGATGCGGAGCTACCGATCACATTCGTGCTGATGAACGACGCGGCCTATGGTGTGATCGAGAACATCCAAGATGCCCAGTACGACGGTCGTAGGCATTATTCCAAGCTCAAGACGCCCGATTTCGGGCTGCTCTGCCAGTCCATCGACATGCCCCATGTCCGTGTCGCGCGGATCGAGGATTTCCCGCAGGCGCTGGACGCGACCCTCGGGCGTACCGGCCCAGTGGTGGTCGAGGTCGACATGGTGTCCATCGGTCCCTTCGCGGAATCCTTCGCCGGACCGCCGGCCGGGGCTGCGGGCGGCAAGTCATGAGCCTCGGCTGTGTTGCGATCATCGGGTTCGGCGCGATCGCCCGCGATTTGATCGACATCCTCGCCGCGCAGGAGCTCGCGCCCGACCACGTCACCCTCCTTGTTCGCCCAGGCCGCGAGGAAGAGGTTCAGGCGGCGGTCGGCGCGGCGGCCTCGGTGACTTCGTCGCTCGACACCGTGCTGGCAGCGCGTCCTGACGTGGTCGTCGAATGCGCCGGACACGGTGCCGTGGTGGACTTCGGGGCGGCGGTGCTGGCCAGTGGCACGGACCTGATTGTGGCCTCGGTCGGCGCCCTGGCGGAAGCGGATCTGGTCGCCGGGCTAGAAACCGCTGCGCGGGCCTCAGGCGCGCAATGCGTCATTCCCGCCGGGGCCATAGGCGGGATCGATGCGCTTGGCGCGGCACGGCTCTCAGGACTGATCTCGGTCGACTATACTGGCACCAAGCCGCCGAGCGCCTGGGCCGGCACGCCGGCCGAGTATGTGACTGACCTCGCCACGCTGACTGCGCCCTGCACCTTCTTCGAGGGCAGTGCGCGGAAGGCGGCGCAGCGCTATCCCAAGAACGCCAATGTCGCCGCGACGCTGGCCCTTGCTGGGCTGGGCATGGACAGGACGCGTGTCCGCCTTGTCGCGGACCCCGGCTCGACCGAGAACATCCACGCCTTCAACGTTGCCTCGCAGGCGCTGGAGTTTTCCGTGCGAATGGTGGGCAAGCCGTCCCCGCGAAACCACAAGACTTCCCGATCCACCGTTTTCAGCATCGCGCGCGCCGTCGTGAACCGGCGCGCGGCGATCGCCATCTGAGGGCGCCATGGAGTATACATTTCGCGACGACCTGATCTTTGTCGGCGGCCATTGGCAAACGGGGCGGGGCGCGCCGATAATTTCGCACTTCGCCGCCGAGGGACGTATCAATACCACTCTGAGTGGTGCCTCGGTCGAAGATGTTGAAGTTGCCATCGCGCGCGCACGCGACGCACAACCGGCATGGGGCGCGCTCAAGCCCCATGAGCGCGCGACGGTGCTCTACCGCATATCCGAAGGCGTCACCGCCAATATAGATCGCATCGCTTGGGTGCAAAGCCGCGACACCTCCAAGACGCTTGTCGAAACGCGTGCGCTGGCAACCTCGGCGGCGGGCACCTTCCGTTATTTCGCGGCGGTAACGGAAACCTCGGACGATTTGCGAACCGTGCCGCGCGGCGACTATACGACGGCCTCGATCTACGAGCCTCTGGGCCTCGTGGCCGCCATCACCCCTTGGAATTCGCCCATCGCATCCGACGCCCAGAAAGTCGCTCCGGCCCTTGCTGCAGGCAATGCTGTCTTGCTGAAACCGGCCAGTTGGTCGCCACTTGTCAGCCTAGAGCTCGCGCGGATCGCCGAGGAGGCGGGGCTGCCGCAGGGCCTTTTGTCGGTCCTGCCCGGCTCTGGGCGCGAGGTGGGCAACGCCCTGGTCGCGCATCGTGACATCGCCAAGGTCTCGTTCACCGGCGGCACGGAGACGGGGCGCAGGCTGGCCCATGCGGCAGCGGAAAAGCTGATGCCCGTCTCGCTGGAGTTGGGTGGTAAGTCTCCGACGATCGTGTTCGCGGATTGCGATACCGATCTTGCGATCGCGGGGATCCTGTTTGGCATCTTCTCGTCGTCGGGGCAAAGCTGTATCGCGGGTTCACGCTTGTTCGTTCAGTCCAGCATTTACAAGGATTTCGTCGCGCGGCTGGTCGATGCGACGCGCGCGCTGGTAGTCGGCCATCCCTTTGAGTCAGTGACGCAGGTGTCCTCTCTGGTCCAGCCAGAACATCGCGAAGCTGTGGAACGTTACGTGGCACTGGCCCGGGACGAAGGCGGTACGATCCTGTGCGGCGGCATGCGGCCGGAAGCCACGGCGCTGCAAGACGGCGCCTATTACATGCCCACGATCATCAGTGGGCTCGACAACTCCGCGCGCACCTGCCGTGAGGAGATATTCGGGCCTGTGCTGGTCGTGATGCCCTTCGAGGATGAGGCCGACGTGATCGCACAGGCCAATGACAGCGACTACGGGCTCGCGTGCGGTATCTGGTCGACCGACTACCGCCGTTGTCAGCGCATCGCAGGCGCTATCCGGGCCGGCACTGTCTGGATCAATACCTATAAGCAGTTCTCGATCTCAACACCCTTCGGAGGCGATGGTGAAAGCGGGATTGGTCGCGAGAAGGGGCGTGCGGGTCTGCGCGGTTACCAGCGGCAGAAATCGATCTACGAGGATTTGTCCGGCGGACCGCATCCCTGGGCCAGATGGCCCTAGGTTGCGATGTGACCCAGCGCGGCCGAGGCTCTGCATGCGGCCGAGGTAACCGCGTCGATCAGGGCCGAATCGCGGCCTTCGCTATCGGAGGCGAAGCGCGCCTCTGGGCCGGATACGTTGATGCCGCCAACAACTTTTCCGGAATGATCGAAAATTGCCGCTGCGCAAGACCCGATACCTGCCTCGAAATTTCCTTGGCTCCAAGCGTAGCCCTCGGCCTTGTCATGGCGGGCCTGCGCGATGATCTCCTCGACCGTCCGCGGCGTCTTGTCGGTCGCTGCCTCTGGTAGATCGCTGGAAAAGACTTGCCGCAATTGCGTTTCCGAACATTCTGCGAGGATAGCACGCCCTATCGACGAGGCGTGGGCTGCCAGCCGCGACCCGGTACGCACGTTGCTAACGAGATGGGAATTGGGCGCTTCGCGACCAAGGTAGATGACGTCGCGCCCGTCGAGCACCCCCAGATGCGCCGACATGCCGGTCTTAAGACACAGTTCCCGCAGAATTGGCTGGCAAATCTGTACGATTTCCCGCCCCTGGATCGCCTGTGCCCCAAGACTGACCAGTCCTGCGCCCAGCCGGTACCCGCCACCGTCGCCCAGTTCCTCGATCATGCGGTGTTCCAAAAGGGTGTGTATCAGGCGGATCAGAGTCGTGCGGTTGATCCCCAGATCGCGCGATACAGTTGACAGGTTCCGCGCTCGCTGTCCTTCGCCAATGTAGCGCAGGAGTTTAAGCGCCCGCTCGACCGGGGGTACGGAATAAGGGGTCTGAGATGGCATGTCGCCCATGGGGGTCTGTCCTGTTGTTCAGATCTGCCGAGGTGCGGCAAACCGGTGTTTGGTGGCGGAAAACTGTTGACCGCAAACATCTTCATCGCCTACCTTTGAACACATAGTTCAATATAGAACACTCGGCAAGATCAAAGGGGCCAAAGTGACGCTTTCAATCGGCATTTGCGGCGGAGGAATCGGTGGTCTTTGCGCCGCTATTGCGCTGCATCAGGCGGGGCACGACGTTCAGGTGTTCGAAAAGGCGCGGTCATTTAACCGGGTTGGCGCAGATGTCAATTTGACGCCAAACGCCGTCTTCGCCCTCGACCAGTTGGGTGTGGGCCCCTACCTGCGCGAGAGCGCGGCGCGTCCCAGCTTTCGCATCAGTAGGGACGGCGTCAGCGGCGAGGAAACCTCCCGCTTGCCGATGAGCGCGGCGGCGGAGAAGAAATACGGCGCGCCGCAACTGACCATACATCGCGCTGATCTGTTAGACGCTTTGCGAGCGCGCTTGCCCGAGGGCAGGCTGTGCCTTGGAATGAGCGCGGTCGCGCTGGAGCTGGTCGAGGGGAGGGCGGTGCTTGGCTTTGCCGACGCAACGCGGGTGGCCTTCGACCTGGTGATCGGCGCGGACGGCATCCACTCGGTCGTGCGGACAGCACTCTGGGGCGAGGATCACCCGCGCTATACCGGCATGGTGTCCTATCGCGGCACCTTCCCTGAAGAAAAAGTTGCTGGCCTTCCCGACACCGACGCCTTTACGAAATGGTGGGGCGAGGTGCCCGAAAAGCAGATCGTGACCTTTCCCCTAACCGGAGGGAGAGAGATTTTTGTCTTCGCGACCCTGCCGCAGAAGGATTGGTCCGAGGAAGGCTGGACGCTGCCCGGCGATGCAGAAGATCTACGCAGCGCTTATGCCAATTTTCACCGCGATGCACGAAAGCTGTTAGACGCGCTAGACGAGGTCACGCGATCTGCGCTGCATGTGCGCGATCCGATGCCACAATGGGCCAAAGGACACGCGACGCTTCTGGGCGACGCAGCTCATCCGATGGTGCCCTTCATGGCGCAGGGCGCCTGCATGGCCATTGAGGATGCAGTTGTGCTGGCCCGTGCCCTAGAAGGTGCCGACGACAATAACGACATCGACGCCGCGCTGACGCGGTATGAGACTGAACGCAAGCCCCGCACCGCGCGGGTTCAGGAAAGCTCGCTTGCCAATGACTGGCTCAAGAAGGCCGGCAACGCGGACTGGGTCTATGGCTACAACGCTTGGACCACGCCGCTCGACAATTCCACTCACAACGGGAGTTCCCATGAAACAAATGTTTAGAACCGCCTTGCTTTCGGCCGTAATCGCTGCTGCTGCCGTTCCGGCCTTCGCAGATCCGGTCAAGATCAACGCCGTGACGCTGGCGCCCCGGTCCGTCTATATTACCCAGCCCTTCGCCCAGTTCGTCGAGGAAGTAAATGAACGCTTCGCCGGCGAAATCGAGATCAACTGGCGCGGTGGCCCCGAGGTCATGCCGCCCTTTGGTCAAGCCGAGGGCGTGCGCAACGGTGCTATGGGAATGACCTATACCAGCCCGAGTTACTACCAGGGTCTTGTCCCTACTTCTGGCACCATGAACCTGTCCTTTCTGAACTACGAAGAGATCGCGGCCACCAATTACCATGAACGGATGACCGAGCTTCACGCCGAAAAGGACCTTGCGTTCATCGGCGAAATCCCCGCGACGCAACTGAATTTCCAGCTCTATATGGGCAATGAAGTGACCAGCCTCGCCGATCTCGAGGGCAAACGCATCCGCGTATTCCCAACGCTGCTGCCTTTGGTGCAGGGTCTTGGTGCCGAACCCATCGTCTTGCCAATGGAAGAAATCTATACCGCGCTGGAACGCGGCGCCATCGACGGGTTCATGCAGGGCCCGCTTGGGCAGGCGGCGCAGTTCGGGGGGCTGGTAAAGACTGTCGTGCAGCCCGGCGTCTACCGAGCTGGGTTTCCGGTCCTCATGAACATGGACCTTTTCAACCAGATGTCGCCCGATCTGCAGGAACGGTTCATAACCTTCCTCCGCGAGGATTTTGCCCCCCGAATGGACAATATCTGGGCCGAGGACATTGCAACGGAGCGCGCTGCGCAGGAAGCGGCCGGTTTCAATTACGTTATGCTGTCTGAGGAGGAAGCGGCACGGTTCGAGGCCATCGCCATGGATGCCGCATGGACCATGACAGCGGAGAATGCGGGCGCGGAGATCGCGGCTGAGCTTCGCGCAATGCTGGACCGCTGACAGCCTAATGTGACACGTGAAATGGCGGGGTCGGGACATTTTCGACCCCGTCATTGGCAAGAACGGGAGGCAGAAGGTGGACCGCACTCTAACCCAGCTGAGGCGTGTATTCAGCCGCTTGAACCTGTTCTGTGCCGTGATTGGGGCAGTTCTACTTTCCATGATTGCGTCGATTATCTGTTTCGAGGTGGTCATCCGCTGGCTAGGTGGCGCGTCTCAGCTGTGGGTGATCGAGGTCAGTGAATACGCGCTTTTGTTCATCACCATACTCGGCGCGCCGTACCTGCTGGAAAAAAACCTGCACGTGGTCATGGATCTGGTTTATGACAGCCTGACAGGCCGCTGGCGTCTGATTTTGCAACTCATGAATGCGATCATCGGCTTCGTGCTTTGCACGGTGCTGGCTGTCGTCGGCTTAAGCGTCGTGATTGAGCAATACGATCTGGGTGTCCGGCTCGTGACGGTGATGCGTCCGCAAAGCTGGTGGATCACCGCTGCCCTGCCGTTAGGCATGGCACTAATGGCCGTCCAGTTCCTCGACCACATCATCCGCACCCTTCGTGGCGAGGTGCTCTGAGCGATGGAATGGTATGTCACACTCGCCATCGTTCTGGTGCCACTGTTCGCGCTGATGCTTGCCGGTCTGCCGGTTGCCTTTGCCTTTTTCGCCATTAATCTGGTTGGTTCCTACATCCTCATGGGCGGCTCTGCTGGGGTTGAGCAATTGGTTCTGAACACCGTCGGATCGGTAACTAGCTTCACGCTGATCCCCATCGCGCTGTTCATGATCATGGGCGAGGCGATGTTCCGCTCCGGCATTGCCATCGACCTTATGGACACGCTCGACAAGTGGTTCGGCAAGTTGCGCGGGCGGTTGGCGCTGATGGCCGTGGGTGGGGGCGTCCTGTTCTCTACCCTGACCGGTAATTCCATGGGTTCTATCGCGCTTTTGGGTTCTTCGCTTACGCCCGAGATGGAAAAGCGGGGCTATGCGAAACCGATGTCGCTTGGGCCCATCCTTGGCTCCTCGGGCCTTGCGATCATGATCCCGCCTTCGTCGTTGGCGGTGGTGTTGGGCGTGATCGGCGACATCTCCATCGGTCGCATCCTGATCGGCATCATTGTGCCGGGGCTTCTGATGGCAGTGCTCTACGTCTTATACATCCTAGTCCGCTGCCAGCTGCAGCCGCATCTCGCGCCGTCCTTTGACGTGCCGAAGGTCAGCATGAACGAGAAGCTGACGGCCACTGTCGTCAACATTGTGCCGTTGTCCTTGATCGTCTTCTCGGTCGTGGGCGTCATTTTCCTTGGCATCGCGACGCCGAGTGAGGCCGCCGCGACTGGTGCTTTCGCCACGCTGCTACTGGCCGCGTTGCGCCGCCGCCTGACGCCCAAGGTTTTTGGCGACACGATGTTCTCCAGTGCCAACATCTCGGTCATGGTGCTGCTGATCGTGTCGGGCGCGGTCACCTTCTCGCAGCTGTTAGCCTTCACGGGGGCGACTTTCGGCATGGTCGATGCGGTCCTGAGTCTCGACATCTCGGACAATGCAATCGTCTTCATGATGATCATGCTGGTAGTATTTATGGGAATGTTCATGGGCCCCCTGCCGATCATGCTGATTACATTGCCGATCTTCGTCCCCATCGTGCAGCAGTTTGGCATGGATCCGATCTGGTTCGCCGCTCTTTTCCTCGTGGCGATTGAGACCGGGGCGACATCGCCTCCGTTCGGGGCAGCACTATTCGTGATGAAGGCCGTGGCACCCAAGGGCACGACGATGGGCGACATTTACCGCGCTGCCATCCCCTTCATCCTTCTCGATCTGCTGGCGATCGTGCTAATCTTTTTCATCCCCGAACTTGTGACGGTCCCGGTCGACCTGATGTTCCGATGAGCCGCCCGAATTTCCTTGTTATCATGACCGATCAGCAGCGTGCCGATCACTTGGGCTGCTATGGCAACCGCATCGTGCAAACGCCGCGGATCGACGCACTTGCCGCGCGGGGCACCCGGTTCGATCGTTTCTACGTCGCCAATCCGATCTGTCAGCCGAACCGAGCAGCGCTCGCCACGGGGCAGCTGACCTCCATCAACGGGTGTCGGCAGAACGGCATTCCGCTGGGCCTCGACTGCACGACTTATGCCGATGTGCTGCGCGCCGAGGGTTATCGCACGGGGCTGGTGGGCAAGGCGCATTTTCAGAACGTCTCGCCTATCCCGGCGCGTCCAGCGGTGCCGGGCGGCAGAGGAGAGGCCCCGCCCGGGCCGTTCGGTCTGGCGCGCAGAAGCCAGCGCTGCGGGCCGGACTATGAGCACGAAATTCGCACCCGCTGGATCGATGACCCGGACAGTGAGGTGCCGCTTCCCTATTACGGGTTCGATCACTTGCGCCTGTGCATCGGCCATGGCGACCAGGTGGAGGGGCATTATTCGGGCTGGCTGCGCGACCGGCTGAAGGGCTCACCCGATCCGCGCGGACGCGCCGCGTCGACTGGTAACGGCAACGGGGACGCGCCGCAGGTATGGCGGACCTCGCTGCCCGAGGCGTACTATCCCACCGCCTATGTCGGCGAAGAGTCCTGCCTGTTCCTGCAGAACCCGAGCGACGATCCGTTCCTGCTAGTGGCTTCGTTCCCGGACCCACATCACCCGTTCACGCCGCCGGGGCGCTATTTCGACATGTATGACCCTGCCGATATTCCTTTGCCCGAAAGCTTCGGCCATCCGACCTTGGCCCGGACCGATCTGCCGCCCAATATCCGGCGTGTCTATGAGATCGGCGCAGAAAATCCCGATGCCTACTGGCCCTTTCACAGCGACGCGGAGGCGACGCGCCGGATGATCGCGCTCAATTACGGCGCGATCACCATGATCGATGACTGGATCGGGCGGATCCTCGACGCGCTGGAGCAAAGCGGCAAGGCTGAAAACACCGTGGTTGTCTTCATGTCCGATCACGGCGATTACATGGGCGATCATGGTACAGTCCTGAAACATGGGGTGCACAGCCAAGGGCTTATCCGCGTGCCCCTGATCTGGGCGGATCCAAGGCGGGCGGGCGCATCAGTTTCGTCGCTGCAGGGCAGCGCTATCGACTTTGCCCCGACGCTGCTGCAAAGCGCCGGGATAGCGTACCCGGTCGGAATGCAGGGGCGCGACCTGCTGGCCGCAGATGCTGCTAATTTGCCCGTTCTTATCGAGGATGCCGGCCTTGCCTTCGCCAGCGACGATGGTCTCACCGCCAGCCGCACACTCGTTCATGACGACTGGCGAATGACGGCTTTCGCGGGTTCCGATCTGGGAGAGCTTTATAATCTAGGGGCCGATCCGTCTGAGTTGTCGAACCTCTGGGCCGATCCTGCGTTTGCCGCGCACAAGGCGGACCTGATGCAGCAACTCGTCCTGCGCCAGATCGCGCTCAGAGATACATCCCTTCTGCCGACGCATCAGGCCTAGACGGATGCAGGGGCGCCCAATTGACATATTGATCGTGGGTGGTGGCATTGCCGGCTGCTGCGCCGCGATCGCGCTGAGCCAGACCGGCCACCGGGTCCGGATCGTCGAGAAGCAGGATGCGTGGCGGTTCCAGAGCTCGGGCATCTTCGTTTACGCCAACGGCCTTGAAAGCCTCGATAAACTCGGGCTTTTGAAGGAAGTCCTCGCCGCTGGTTTTCCTGTGCCCGGAGGACGCAACGCCTATTACGATCACATGGGCGTTCCCATCGTCGAGACCCGCTATCCCACCGCCGACGCCGGGCGGATACCCGCGATCCTCGGGATCAAGCGCGCTGAAATGCACCGCGTCATGGCCGCCCACGTCGCGGCGCTCGGCGTGCCGGTTCAGCTCGGTACTACAGTGACCGCTTTGGATAACGGGGCGGAGGGCGTTCGTGCAACGCTCTCTGACGGTAGCGTCGCGCAGGCCGGTCTGGTCGTCGCCGCCGATGGCGTGCGTTCGGCCATGCGCGCGCTCATCGGTGTTGACGCCGCGCCGCGCTACACCGGGTTCGGTGTCTGGCGGGCCGTGCATCGACGACCGCTGGAGCTGACCGATAAGATCATGATGATGGGGCATGCCAAGCGTTTCGGTATCATGCCAATCAGCGACGACCTGCTCTATACCTTTGGAACCGTGACCGAACCCGGGGACATCTACTATCCGCCCGCGGACTGGCCCCGGCTGATGGCCGGACGGTTCGCGGAGTTTGGAGACCCTGCCGCGCCTTTCCTCGCGGAGTTAGGGGAAGAGAGCGAAGTACTCTATACGGCAGTAGAGGAAATCGTGCTTCCGCTGCCTTGGCACCGGGGGCGTGTCCAGTTGATTGGCGATGCCGCCCATGCCTCGACCCCGTTCATGGGGCAAGGGGGCGCGATGGCTATGCAAGATGCAATCGTCCTCGCGGAGGCCATTACGGCCCATGACACGCTGGAGGAGGCGCTCACCGCATTTGGCCTTGCACGCTTTCCCATCTGTGCCTTCGTGCAGGACGCGTCGCGCGCGGTGGGCGAGGCCGGCGCGAAGGAGACACAGGGTGGTGCTGCGGCGCGCAACCTCGACCTGCGCCGGACCGCACAGACCAAGGTGGATACGTTCTATGGAAAGCTCCGAGATTTGACCGATGCGGGGGGCTTCGGTCGCTGACCGCGTTCAGTCCGGCAGGCGCACCCGCCCCGATATCTCGGCTTTGCGGTGATTCAACGCGGCTATCCCGGCGTCGGCGGTCCAGAACCCCCCGAGGATCTCGGTCTCCGAGATATCAAACAATCCCTCGATCCGTGCGCCTTCCAGTGTCACATTGGCCATCATCAAGGCGTGTCGCATCGACAGCGCGTCAAGCCGGGCGTGGGCGAAGGACAGGACGCCTTGCACTTGGGTGCCGTCAAGACAGACATTGCCGGCCAAGAGACCGTCGGCGCGCAGATCGGTACGAAAGGTCGCGCCGCGCAGGTCGCAGGGTCCGCGCACGATCGTCTGGCGCAGCCATGAAAGACCGCGAAACCGTGTCCCTCTCGCACTAAGCCCGCCAAGGAGTTGCGCCCCCGATAGATCGAAGCCGCGCACATCCAACGCGTCCAGGACAAGCGGATCCTCCAGAACGATTCCACGCGCGTCGACATGTTCACCATGGCGCCACGGTCGTTGGAGCTCGGCCAAGAGTTCGCCTGCGGTCATGTGAACACGAAGCCCCGATTTACCGGTAGGGCCTGGCCGGTCAGCGTCAAGGCCGCCTTGCTGAGCAGGAAGGCCACCGTTCCGGCCACGTCCTCGGGTGGCTGCGGTCCAGGAACAGCTCGGCCCTGACTGTATTGGTCATGGCGGGCTTGCGGTACGTATTCGGTGCTTTCCGTGGTCAAGATGCCCGGAGCGATCGCCGTCACGCCGATCCCGTCGGGTCCAAGCTCCCGCGCCAGCGACCGCGTCATCGAAATTACAGCCCCTTTCGAGGCCACATAGCTGATCAGGTTGGGGGCG
>JAQCLA010000030.1 GCA_027592105.1 Pseudomonadota bacterium
AGGCATGGTGGAATATGTCACCGGGCATGTGCTGCGCCACCACCTGGGGATGGATACCCATATCCACGGCCAAGACGGGCGCTGGCGCGACGACAGCACGCCGCCCCTGGCGCGCGACCGCAGCGTGGCTGTTCTGGGCCTTGGCGTGCTGGGCACGGCTTGCGCGCAGGCGCTGGCGGCGCTGAACTTTCCGACCCATGGCTGGTCGCGCAGCGCGAAATCCATCCCCGGCGTCACCTGTCATCATGGTGCCGATGGGCTGGCGGATGCCTTGCGCGCCGCACAGATCGTGGTGCTGCTCTTGCCAAACACCCCCGCCACCGACAGCACGCTCAACGCACAAAGCTTGGCGCTTTTGCCCAAGGGTGCCGTTATCTTGAACCCCGGTCGCGGCGCGTTGATCGATGATGAAGCTTTGCTGGCAGCCCTTGACCGCGGTCATATCGGCCATGCCACGCTTGACACGTTCCGCATCGAACCGCTGCCTGCCGATCACCGCTATTGGTCGCATCCGCGCGTGACGGTCACGCCGCATATCGCCTCGGCCACACGGCCCGCATCTGCGGCGCGCACGCTTGTGCGCAATATCAAACGCTGCGAGGCGGGCGAGGCGCTCCACCATATGGTTGATCGCGATCTGGGCTACTGATGCGCAGCCGCCAAAGGGCCGCCGCAAGGATCGCGCCCTTGGGCGCGTGACGCGCGGCCCGGCCCCTTAGCGCAGGCGGGGCGGCTTTTGCGGGTCCATGCCGGGTGCAGATGGCGCGCTTGCCTCGGCCTCGGGCGGGGCAGGCAGATCAAAGCGTAACCCCACGCGCGCCAAGCGCGCAGCGACCGGGTCGGCGGCGCGGAAAAAGCCCACATCCAAACTTCCCGCCGCGATCCCAGAAAAGGTCAAGGCGGCGCTGACCGCGCGCGCAAGTGCGGGTTCCACCCCCGGCAGCGGATCGACAAAAGCCATCAAATGCCCACGCCGCCCGCCGCGATAGGTGGTGGCAACCAGATAGGCCAAGCGGGCCATGCCACCGGCCGCCGCCAGCCGCGCATCAAGCGCGCTCAAGAGCGCTTCGGGAAGGCCGCTTGGCGCAGTGATTTCCTCGGGGTGCTCCTCGACCTCCTCCGGGGCATCGGCAAGCGTCGCGGCCAGCCACGCGACCGAGGCAGCCTCGATCAAGATCGACGAGGGGGCCACGCCCAGATTGACCCCAAGCCCGATAGCTTGGCCCGCCAACATCTCGGCCAGCCGCCGCCCCGAAAGCGCGGCATAGGGTGCTTGGCTGCCCACGAATTCGGCAAGCCGCTCCTCGCGGTCGAACACCAGCACAAAATCCTGCCCTTCAACCGGGAAGACGCGGGGGCGGATACGATCACCTTCAGCTTCTTCTTCGAGCAGCAAGAACAGCTCGGACGCCGAAAGCCGGTCGAAAAACCGCAGCCGCGCCGCGTCATCATCGAGGGATTTCTCCATCGCCTCATGGGCTTGGTCCAAGGGTGTCATAGCCGCGATCCTTCTGCGTAAGTTAAGCGCGACCTAGCGGCCCATGCCAGACTCAGCAAGCACAAGTGGAAACCCGCCAGATGATTCTGGCCCAAGCGCTGCAACAGCCAAAAAACCGCCCGGATCGAGGAAAACCGGCAATCGCTCAACTTGTCGATGGGTGTCTTTCCCGTGGCACCCAACCAGGCCGCCTATCTGCGCGCCTTTGAGAATACCCTGCTTGCGTTCCTCGTGTTTTCGGGCATTTACCTGATGGTGTCGATGACCGCATCGAACTTCAGAGAGCAGGTCAGTTCCTGACCTGACGCCTAAATCGAACGGGAGAGCCCATGCAGATCGTTGAAACAGGCCGCTTGGCCATGGGCAATGATCGCCCGCTGACCGTGATCGCAGGGCCCTGCCAGTTGGAAAGCCGCGATCATGCGCTGATGATCGCGCGCACGATGGCCGAGGCCTGCGATAAGGCGGGTGCGGGCTTCGTGTTCAAGGGCAGCTATGACAAGGCCAACCGCACCAGCCTATCGGGCGTGCGTGGCCTTGGTATGGACGAGGGGCTGCAAGTGCTGGCCGATGTGAAGGCAGAGCTTGGCTGCCCGGTGCTGACCGATGTGCATGGCGCCGATCATTGCGCACCCGTGGCGGCGTTTTGCGATATCATCCAGATCCCCGCTTTCCTTTGCCGACAGACCGACTTGCTGCTGGCTGCAGGCGAAACCGGGGCCGTTATCAATGTGAAAAAGGGGCAATTTCTTGCCCCGTGGGACATGCCTAATGTCGTGGCCAAGATCGAGTCGACCGGCAACCGGCGGATCATCCTGACCGAGCGCGGCACAAGCTTCGGCTACAACACGCTAGTGGCCGACATGCGTGGCCTTCCCGAGATGATGAAGACAGGCTACCCGGTCGTGATGGACGCCACTCATTCCGTGCAGCAACCCGGCGGCAAAGGCGGAAGTTCCGGCGGCCAGCGTGAATTCGCCCCTGTGATGGCGCGCGCCGCTGTATCCCTTGGGATCGCAGGGGTTTTCATCGAAACTCATGAAGACCCCGACCGCGCGCCCTCGGACGGGCCGAACATGGTTCCCCTTGCCCAGATGTCCGCGTTGGTGGCTGGACTGATGGCGTTCGACCGTTTGGCAAAGGCCGACCCGATCCGGCTTTGACAGCCCGGCGGGATGCTGCGCGCCGCGTCGAATTTTGTGGAAACGGGGTCTTGATCCCCCGCCGCTCCCAGCGTAACTAGCGCGGCACGGTTGGGGTGTAGCCAAGTGGTAAGGCAACGGTTTTTGGTACCGCGTACCGTAGGTTCGAATCCTACCACCCCAGCCAGTTCCCATGTGATAAGCTGTATCTGACGCGCGACCGCGTCATATAGGTTAGTGTAGCGTTTTTGTCTCAAGTTTGTGAACGCGGCTTCCCGTACCCTCGAAAGACAAGGGCAGATTTGTCGAAAGATGTAGATCACAAAATGCGCGAATTTCGGAAGGGGACGGGCCGTTAGCCGATCCGGCTTGGGTCGAACCAATCGGGCGGGGACGCGCCCCAGCTTGGGATTTGCGATCTTGCGCGCGCCACCGCGCCCAGATCGAGGTCTATCAGCTGCAGCATCGGCACCGCGTCGCCCAGGTCGGCCAGCACGTTGCCCCATGGGTCCACGGCCAGCGCATGACCATAGGTCTGCCGCCCATCTGCATGGTGGCCCACTTGGGCGGCCGCCAGAACGAAGGCGCCCGTTTCAATAGCGCGGGCGCGCAGCAGCACCTTCCAATGCGCCTGCCCGGTCGGCACGGTGAAGGCCGAGGGGATGAACATCAGTACCGCGCCCGCCTGCGCATAAGCGCGGTAGAGATAGGGGAAACGCAGGTCGTAGCAGATCGACAGCCCGAATGGGCCCCAAGGGGTTTGGGCGAGAGTCGCGCGGGTTCCCGGCGCGAAGCGTTTGGATTCACCGATGGGGGCTTGGCCCTCCAGCGCCACGTCGAAAAGGTGGATCTTGTCGTATTCGGCTACGATCCCGCCCGTGGTATCGATCAAGGTGGCGTGGTTCAGAAACCGCCCATCCGGCCCAAGAACCGGGGTCGATCCGGTATGGACCCACAGCCCATGCTTGGCGGCAAGATTGCGGCAAGCGGCGATGAAGGGGTCGGCATCGGCTGCTACCACTTGCTGGCGCGAGGTCTCGGGGTTGCGGTTCATCAGACCCGCCACCTCGGGCAGGGCCAAAAGCTCGGCGCCACCTGCCGCGGCCTCGGCGGCCAGCGCCGTGACGGTCGCGATATTGGCCTGATGCGTGTCCGCCGAACACATCTGGGCCAGCGCGACCTGCAGGGTTTGGGGCGCGGTCATGCGCGGCTCAAGGTGCGAGAGATGGCGTCTTTCCACCCCGCATAGCGGGCCGCGCGGGTGGCGTCATCCATCTGTGGCGCAAAGCGGCGATCCAGCGCCCAAGTGGCGGCAAAGCCTGCCTGATCGGGATAGACACCCGCGCGCATCCCCGCCAGCCACGCCGCCCCCAGTGCGGTGGTTTCCAGAACGCGAGGCCGATCAACAGGCGCGCCAAGGATGTCGGCAAGAAACTGCATTGTCCAATCCGACGCGCTCATCCCCCCATCGATGCGGAGCGTAGCCGCCCCCAATTCCTTGCCTGTCTCGGCGCGCCAATCGGCGGCCATCGCCTCCCACAAATCGCGGGTCTGGTAGCCCACGCTTTCAAGGGCGGCGCGGGCAAATTCGGCCGGGCCGGAATTGCGCGCCAGCCCAAAGATCGCGCCGCGACATTCAGGGTCCCAATAGGGCGCGCCCAGCCCGGTAAAGGCGGGCACAAGATAAAGCTGTTGGCCAGGATCGGCGGCTTCGGCCAAGGCTTGGGTCTGGGGGGCGCTGTCGATAATCTTCAGCCCGTCGCGCAGCCATTGCACTACCGCGCCCGCGATGAAGATCGACCCTTCCAGCGCATAGGTGGTTTTGCCATCAAGTTGATAGGCAATCGTGCCCAGCATCCGATTGGCCGAGCGCACCAGCGTATCGCCGGTATTGAGCAGCGCGAAACAGCCCGTGCCATAGGTGGATTTCATCATGCCGGGCTGGAAACAGGCCTGTCCGATTGTGGCGGCCTGTTGATCGCCTGCCACGCCCATGATCGGGATCGCGCCGCCCAAAAGCGCGGGATCGGTCGTGCCGTAATCGGCGGCGCAATCGCGCACCTCGGGCAAAAGGCTTTCCGGGATTTTCAAGAGCGCGCAAATCGCGGCATCCCAACGCCCCTCACGAATGTTATACAAGAGTGTGCGCGCGGCATTGGTGGCATCGGTCGCATGTACCGCGCCGCCTGTCAGCTTCCAGATCAGCCAACTGTCGATGGTGCCAAAGGCCAACTCGCCCGCCTCGGCCCGGGCGCGGGCGCCCTCCACATGATCCAAGAGCCACGCCAGCTTGGTGCCCGAGAAATAGGGATCAAGCAAAAGCCCGGTTTTCTCTTGCACCATCGCCTCATGGCCGTCCGCCTTGAGGCGCGCGCACAGATCGGCGGTGCGGCGATCTTGCCAGACGATGGCGTTGTGCAGCGGCTTGCCCGTGGCGCGGTCCCACAACACGACGGTTTCGCGCTGGTTGGTGATGCCGATCGCGGCGATATCGCGGGCGCTCAGCCCACCCTTGGCCATCGCCGTGCGACATGTGGCAAGCACGGATTGCCAGATGCCTTCAGGGTCATGTTCGACCCAGCCCGAGGCCGGATAGATTTGCGCAAATTCCTGCTGCGCCGATGCGCCGGGTGCCAAATCGGCGTCGAAAAGGATCGCACGGCTTGATGTTGTGCCTTGGTCGATGGCCAGAACATGCGTCATCGCCGCTTTCCCCCTTTTGGTTGCCCTTAGCCTATCGCATCGTGCGCGACCTGCAAGTCACTGTGCCGCCATGAAGCTGTCGATAGCCGCAATCTGATCGGCATTCAGCCGCAGGCCCAGCTTGCTGCGCCGCCAGACGACATCTTGGGCGGTGCGCGCATATTCATGGGTCATCAACCAGCGCAATTCCGCCTCGGTCAGCGTTGCCCCGAAATCGCGGCCCAGATCGGTGGCGGATTTTGCATCGCCCAAGATCAACTGCGCCTCGGTGCCATAGGCGCGGATCAGCCGTGCGGCCCAGCCTTGCGCCAAGAACGGGTAATAGCCCAGCAGATCAGCGATCAAGCGGTCCACCCCATCCACCGGGAAATCCCCGCCGGGAAGCGCCACACCCGCCGTCCAATGATCGCGCCGATTGCGAAAATGGGGTTTCAGCCTGTCCCAAGCATCCTCGGCCAATTTGCGATAGGTGGTGATCTTGCCGCCGAAGACACTCAACAAAACAGGCCCGCTTTCATCCAGCGACAGCACATAGTCACGCGTCGCCGCCGTGGCGGATGTGGCCCCGTCATCATAAAGCGGCCGCACGCCGGAATAGGTCCAGACCACATCGGCTTGGGTAAGCTGCGTCTTGAGATACTGGTTGGCAAAAGCGATCAGGTAATCTCGCTCGCTATCCGTGCATTGCGCGGCCAGCGGGTCGCCCTGATGGTCGGCATCGGTCGTGCCGATGAGAGTGAAATCGCCCTCATAGGGGATGGCGAAGATGATGCGCCCATCGGCACCTTGCAGGAAATAGGCTTTGTCATGCCCCGCCACGCGGGGGACGACGATATGGCTTCCGCGCACAAGGCGCACGGCCTCGCGGCTATTGTGGCGGATCACCCCTTGGACGACATCGGCGACCCAGGGCCCGGCTGCATTGACCAGCGCGCGGGCTGTCACCACCTCGGCCACGCCGTCGCGCTCCAGTGTCACTTGCCAATGATCGCCCGCACGGCTTGCCGCGATCACCTTGGTCCGCGTCAGAATGCGCGCGCCCCGCGCCTCGGCATCGCGGGCGTTCAGAACGACAAGGCGGGCATCCTCGACCCAGCAATCGGAATACTCATAGGCTTTCACGAAACGATCCTGCAGCGCCGCGCCCTCGACCGTTCCGGGCAAATGCAGCTTCTTGGTGCCGGGCAAGATTTTGCGACCGCCCAAATGGTCGTAAAGAAATAGCCCCATCCGGATCAGCCAATCGGGCCTGCGCCCACGCAGCCATGGCATAAGCGCACCCAACAGGCGGGATGTCGGCGTCGCGCTGTCAAAGCGCATCTCGGGCGAGAGCGGCAGCACGAAACGCAGGGGCCAGCTGATATGCGGCATGGCGCGCAGCAGTGTTTCGCGCTCCGCCAGCGCATGGCGGACAAGGCCGAACTCGAAAAACTCCAGATAGCGCAATCCGCCGTGAAACAGCTTGGTCGAGGCCGAGGATGTGGCCCCGCCCAGATCGCCCATCTCGGCCAGACAGACCGATAGGCCTCGCCCCGCCGCATCGCGCGCGATGCCGCAGCCGTTGATGCCGCCGCCGATGACGAAAAGATCGTATTGCGCGGCCATCGCGAATCCTCTGCCAACGAGAATGGCTGACGAGCGCATCCTTTTTCATCAGATGTTCGTTTTGTCAATTTTCATGTTCGTTTTTTTTCGTTATTCAGGGGTATGCGCCTGAACCCTCGCCAGTCCGATATCCTTGACCTTGCCCGCCAGACGGGGCGCGTTGGCGTGGATGATCTGGCAAATGGCTTTGGCGTGACGGTCCAGACAATCCGCCGCGATCTGGGCGAGCTCTGCGATGCGGGGCTTTTGGCGCGCACCCATGGCGGTGCGATGCTGCCCTCGGGTGTCACCAATATCGCCTATGCCGAACGCCGCCGCCTGTCGGCGGATGCGAAAGAGGCGATCGGGCGCGCCACCGCCGCGCTGATCCCGCAAGGGGCCTCACTCTTTCTCAATATCGGCACCACGACCGAGGCAGTGGCGCGCGCGCTGATCGACACGCCCAACCTGATGGTCGTGACCAACAATCTCAACGTGGCGCAGATCATGGCCAGCCATCCCACAGCCGAGGTGATCTTGACCGGTGGCCGCTTGCGCCGCGCCGATGGTGGGCTGACGGGCGATATGGCGGTGGAGACCATCCGTCAGTTCAAGGTCGATATGGCCGTGATCGGCAGCTCGGCCTTGGACCAAGAGGGCGATCTGCTCGATTTCGACCCTGATGAGGTGCGCGTCTCGCGCGCGATCTTGTCACAGGCGCGCGCCGCCGTTTTGGTGGCCGATCACGGCAAGCTGGCGCGCGCGGCCCCGGTGCGGATCGCCAATCTGCGCGATCTAGACCGCTGGGTCACCGACACACCGCCGCCGCCCCGCTTGCGCGATCTTTGCGCGGCGGCGGGCACGTTGATCACGATTGCGGCAAGCTCACGATAAGTTGTTCGACCAAGGGGCCAAGTGCAGTAACGATCAAACCCACGCCTTCGGCATTGGGGTGGATTCCATCGGCTTGCATGTAAGTCGCCAGCGCGGCGCGCGGATCGGCCGCGGCCGCATCGGTCAGCGGCCCCAGAAAGCTGGCCGCATGCAGCGCAGCATATTGCGCGGCAAGCTCTGGATAGATGGCGTCAAAAGCGGCCTTGAATTCTGGCCCGTAATTGCCGGGCGCTTCCATCCCGACCAGCAACACCGGCACCCCGGCGGCCTTGGCGGCCTGCAAAATCCCCTCCAGATTGGCGCGACTGGCCTCGGGCGGCAGGCCACGCAACAGGTCATTGCCGCCCAGTGCCACGATCAGCGCATCGACATCAGGGGTCAGTGTCCAGCCGATCCGCGACAGCCCGCCCGCAGTCGTATCGCCCGAGACACCTGCATTGATCACCGCAACCGCATGGCCGCGCGCGGCAAGCCAGCCCTGCAGTTGTGGCACGAAGCCTTGTTCTTGCACCAGCCCGTAGCCTTGGGTCAGGCTGTCGCCCAAGGCGGCGATGGTGATCGTGTCCGCCTTGGCGGGCAGTGCGACCAACAGGGCCAGCACCAGCGCCTTGCCCATGACGCGCAAGGCCCCATATGCCTTTGAACAAAGTAAACCGAGGCGTTCAGTCATGTCCGATCCTGTTTTGTCCCTTACCGACGCCCGCCTCTCGCTCGATGGCAATGGGGGCCGTGTCGACATCTTGCACGGGATCACGCTTGATATCCATGCTGGGGAAACCGTGGGGCTGACGGGGCCATCGGGGTCGGGCAAATCTTCGCTCCTCATGCTGATGGGCGGGCTGGAACGCGCCACCGGTGGTGCGGTCATGGCCTTGGGCCATGACCTGACCGCGATGAACGAAGACCAGCTTGCCCGCTTTCGCAGGGACAATATGGGGGTAGTGTTCCAATCCTTCCACCTGATCCCGACGATGACAGCGCTGGAAAACGTGGCGACACCCTTGGAACTGGCGGGTCATCGCGATGCCTTTGATCGCGCGGCCGCGGAACTGGAGGCGGTGGGGCTGGCCCATCGCGCCGATCATTACCCCAGCCAGCTTTCCGGCGGTGAGCAGCAGCGCGTGGCGTTAGCGCGTGCTGCCGCCCCCCGCCCGCGCATCTTGCTCGCCGATGAACCGACGGGCAACCTGGATGGCGCGAATGGGCAGGCGATCATCGAGATGCTGTTCGGCCTGCGCGATAGGCATGGATCGACGCTGGTGCTGGTCACCCATGCGCCAGACCTTGCCGCGCGCTGCGACCGCGACATCCGACTGCGCGACGGGCGGATCGACGCCACAGCGCTGCAGGATGCCGCCGAATGAGTGTCGCATGGCGCATTGCCCGGCGCGAATTGCGCGGCGGGCTAAAGGGGTTTGGCATCTTCCTCGCGTGCCTTGCGCTGGGCGTGGCGGCCATCGCCGCTGTCGGATCGGTGCGCGCCGCGATCGAGGCGGGGCTGTCGCGTGAAGGCGCCAGCATCTTGGGCGGTGACGCCGAGATGAGTTTCACCTACCGCTTCGCCGACCCGGCCGAGCGTGCCTTCATGGACGAGATCGCGCTGCGGGTGTCCGAAACGGTGGATTTCCGCTCCATGGTGGTGATCGACCGCGACACGGGACCAGAGCGCGGCCTGACGCAGGTGCGCGGTGTCGATGGGGCCTATCCGCTGTACGGAACGGTCGTGCTGGACCCGGCGATCCCACTGGACGCGGCATTGGCCACGACCGAGCGGCCCGGCGCGGTGATGGATCGGCTTTTGATCGACCGCATGGCGCTTGAGATCGGCGATATCTTCCGCCTTGGCACGCAGGACTTCGAATTGCGCGCGGCACTGGTCGGCGAACCCGATGGTGCCTCGGGCGGGTTTGGCCTTGGGCCGCGCACCATCGTGACGCTGGCGGGGTTGCAGCGGTCAGGGCTATTGGGGCCCGGCACGCTTTACGACAGTCAGTATCGCCTTGCCCTGCCGCCGGGGGCGGATCTTGCCGCGCTGGCCTCTGCGGCGCGCGCGCGGTTCGAGGATACCGGCCTGCGCTGGCGCGACAGCCGCAATGGCGCGCCGGGTGTGCAGGGCTTTGTCGACCGCATTGGCGCGTTCTTGGTCTTGGTCGGGCTTGCGGGCTTGGCGGTGGGCGGTGTCGGCGTCTCATCCGCCGTGCGGGCCTATCTGCAAGGCAAGGTCGAAACCATCGCCACGCTCAAGACACTGGGGGCCGAGGGGCGCACGATCTTTGCCGCCTATTTCATCCAGATCGGGCTGTTAACGTTGTTGGGGCTGGCGCTGGGGCTGGCCTTGGGTGCGGTGCTGCCCTTGGTCTTTGCGCCGATCATCGCGGCGCAACTGCCCGTTCCCATCGCCTTTGCCGTCTATCCCGCCCCCTTGGCCGAAGCGGCGCTATATGGCGCGTTGACCGCGCTGATCTTTTCGCTCTGGCCCTTGGCGCGTACCGAACAGCTGCGCGCGGCAGCCCTTTACCGCGATGCGGCGGGCGGCGCGCGGGCTTGGCCGCGCGCGGTCTGGGTGGCTTTGGTCGCGGGGCTTGCGGTGCTGCTTGTCGGGCTGGCGACATGGCTTTCGGGGATCGAACGACTGGCGCTTGGCACGGCGGGCGGCATCTTGGGTGCGCTGTTGCTGCTGGCGCTTGCAGCGCGCGGTATCCGGGCGCTGGCCCGGCGACTGTCGCGGTCGCGTGCCTTGCGGGGGCGCACCGCACTGCGCATGGCACTGGGTGCCGTCGGCGGTCCGGGGTCCGAGGCCACGAGCGTGGTCTTGTCACTGGGCCTTGGCCTTGCCGTTCTGGCCATCGTGGGGCAGATCGACAGCAACTTGCGCGCGGCGATCCAGCGCGATCTGCCAAGCGTCGCGCCGTCGTATTTCTTTGTCGATATCCAGCCCGACCAATTGCAGCCCTTTCTTGACCGCGTGAACGGCGACCCGGCAGTTTCCCGCGTCGATACCGCGCCGATGCTGCGCGGCATCATCACGCGGATCAACGGCCAGCGGGCCCAGGATGTGGCGGGCGATCACTGGGTGATCCAAGGTGATCGCGGCGTAACCTATACCACCACCGCGCCAGCACCCGAAGAGATCGTCGCGGGCGCTTGGTGGCCCGATGACTACGCCGGGCCGCCGCTTGTGGCCTTTGCCGCCGAAGAAGCGGCCGAGATCGGGATCGGCATCGGCGACAGCATCACCGTCAACATCCTTGGCCGCGACATCGAGGCCAAGATCGCCGCCCTGCGCGAGGTGAGTTTCGAGAATGCCGGCATCGGCTTTGTCGTCACCATGTCGCCAAATGCGCTGGCCGGCGCGCCGCATACCCATATCGCCACCGTCTATGCCGAAGAGGCGGCCGAGGCCGCGATCTTGCGCGATGTGGCGGGCGATGCGCCCAATATCACCGCGATCCGGGTGCGCGACGCGCTCGACCAGGTGGCAAGCGCGCTGCGTAGCCTTGCTGCGGCGACCTCCTACGGGGCGGGGGCGACGCTGCTGACGGGGTTCATCGTGCTGATCGGGGCAGCCGCGGCGGGTGAGCGGGGCCGCATCTTCGAGGCGGCGGTGTTGAAGACGCTGGGCGCCTCGCGCGCGGGGATATTGGCGAGTTTCGCAATTCGCGCCGCGATCATGGGCATGGCGGCGGGGACCGTCGCGATCCTGGCCGGGGCCTTGGGCGGCTGGGCGGTGATGACCTTCGTGATGGACACGAGCTATCGGTTCGAGCCGGTCTCGGCGCTGGCGATCATCATCGGCGGCATCTTGGCGACGATGCTGTCGGGTTTGGCCTATGCGTGGCGGCCCTTGGCGGCACGACCGGCACGGGTGTTGCGCGCGCGCGACTGACGGGGACCAAAAGGTTTGGAAAACGCTTGCCTTCTGGGCACGAAGGGGCCACCTGACAACTTAAGATGATCAGACAGCTTCGCACCATGTTCGGGCGCAAAGGGGCCTACCGCGCCAGCGCGCCAACCGGGCCCGACTTGCCCCGCCCGCAAACGCCGACCTATGTGGTTGGCGATCTGCATGGGCGTGCCGATCTGCTGGAACTGATGCTGGAACTGATCGACGCCCATATCGGCGGCACGGGGTGGCAAGACCCGCGCCTTGTCTTTGTCGGCGATTACATCGACCATGGCCCCGACAGCGCCGCCGTTCTGGCGCGCCTGCAGGAATTGTCCGAGGATTTCCCGCAGAACGTGATCTGCCTGATGGGCAACCACGAACGGATGTTGCTTGATACGCTGGGCGATCCGGCCTTGCGCGGGCCGCGCTGGCTGCGCGAGGGCGGCCATGCGACGCTGCAAAGCTACGGGATCGATCCAACCGCGCTGATCGAGGGGGCAACCCCCGCCCTTTGGGCCGAGACCGCCACTGCCTTGGCCGAGGCGATGGGCCCCCAGACCCAATCCTGGCTGGCCACCTGCCCGCTGTCTTGGCAATCGGGCAATCTATGGGTGGTGCACGCCGGCGCCGACCCCGCGCGCCCGATGACCGACCAGACCGCGCGGGTTCTGCTTTGGGGCCATCCCGAATTCGACAGCATGCCGCGCGCCGACGAGGTTTGGGTGGCGCATGGCCATGTGGTGGGCGACAGACCGATGCTGCGCGATGGGCGCATCAGCCTTGACACCGGGGCGTGCTCCACGGGGCAGCTTAGCTGCATTGCGATCCAGCGCGACGGCAGCCACGCCTTCTTGCAGACCTGACAGGACAACATGATCGGGCCTTGGGCTTTGTGTCAGTAAACCAGACCAAGCGCCCGGGCAGGTTGTGCCGCGACCGCGCGCCGTGCGTAGGGAAGTTTCGGCAAGCCTTGCAACGATTTAACCGAAAACCTCTTGAACTGACGGCCTTGTCGGACAATCTTTAGCGGTAAGCATGATCAGCGTGGGTCGTGTAGGATAGAGAAGGGTGCGTGCGTACCCATAACAAAGGGAGTGGGCCGTGACAGCGGTGACCGAAAGGCCAAGAGACTGCAAACGGCGCCCCCCGCAGCTTTTCCGCAGCTTTCAAGGCGGGGAGGCTGATCGGAACGGGGCATATGCCCTGCGGGCTTGAATGCCTGAGTCCCACAGCCGACCTCGCGCGGCCTAGCCGACGACAAATTCGCATAACGCCACCCCCGCGAATTTCGAAACATCCAAAATTCCCGACCCAGCGGAGCCGAGCATGTTCTCTGAAAACGGCCTGTTACCGATCATCGCGATCTTGCCATTCCTGGGCGCACTTGTCCCGGGATTGATGATTCGCGCTGGACGCAACGCCTGCGCAAGCTTTACCGCCATTCCCACCGTGTTGGCCTTGGTGTTATTGGCCAGCTTGGCACCGGGCGTGATGAGTGGCACCGTCTACCGCGCCGAGATCACATGGCTTCCGCAGTTGCAACTCTCGGCCAGTTTTTTCTTGGACGGCTTGGGGCTTTTGTTCGCTTTCATGATCCTTGGCGTGGGGCTGCTTATCACGCTTTACGCGCGCTTTTACCTGTCCAGCAAAGACCCGATGGGGCAGTTCTATACCTATCTTCTTTTGTTCCAAGGCGCGATGCTGGGCATCGTTCTTTCAGATAACATTCTGCTTTTGTTGATTTTTTGGGAACTGACGTCGCTATCTTCGTTCTTGTTGATCGGATATTGGAAGCATCTTCCCGAAGGCCGCCAAGGCGCTCGCATGGCATTGACCGTAACCGGCGCGGGCGGATTGGCGATGATCGGGGGGATGTTGATCCTTGGCGACATCGTGGGAAGTTACCAGCTCACCGATATTCTGGCCGCTGGCGACCAGGTAAAGGCAAGCGCTTGGTACGCACCGGCGGTCATCTTGATCTTGCTTGGGGCCTTCACGAAATCCGCACAATTCCCGTTCCACTTCTGGCTACCCCATGCTATGGCCGCGCCGACTCCGGTTTCGGCCTACCTGCATTCGGCGACCATGGTGAAGGCGGGCGTGTTCTTGATGGCGCGCATGTGGCCTGCGCTGGCCGGAACGGATCTTTGGTTCTACGTCGTGGCCAGCGTTGGATTGGTCACAATGGTGCTTGGTGCGATCATCGCGCTGTTCAAGGACGACCTCAAGGCGCTGCTGGCCTTTTCGACGGTCTCGCATCTGGGGCTGCTGACTATGCTTTTGGGCTTTGGCACGCCAGAGGCGGCGATCGCCGCGGTTTTTCACATCATCAACCACCTGATCTTCAAGGCGGCGCTGTTCATGACGGCCGGCATTGTCGATCATGAGACCGGAACACGTGATATCAAGCGACTGGGCGGACTTGCCAAGGTGATGCCGATCACGGCGGCAATCGGGACGGTGGCAGCGCTATCGATGGCTGGCTTTCCACTTTTCAATGGCTTCTTGTCGAAAGAGGCCATGCTGCACGAGGCCTCTCATACGAGTTGGTGGGAAAACCCTTGGATCGTCGGGGCATTAGCCACCTTGGGTGCGCTGTTCTCGGTCGCCTATAGCTTGCGCTTCATCTTTCATGTTTTCGCAGGACCGGTGCGCGACGACTATCCGGCCAAACCACATGATCCCGGTTTCGGAATGTGGGCGGCCCCTGCCTTTTTGTGTGTCTTCGTGATCGCCATCGGGGTTGCGCCCTTCCTTGCCACGCCGGTGGTCAAGATGGCGGCGGAGGCCGTCACCGGCGAGGATCTCTCATTCTATCTCAAGATCTGGCACGGGGTGAATACCGCGCTGCTGATGTCGGTTGCAGCGATCATCGGCGGGGTGATCTTGCTTGTAGCGCACCGGCCATTGGAGCGACTTTGGGCCGTGATGCCGCGCCCCGAGGCCAAGACGATTTTCGACAGCTTGATCACGGCGACCCAGCAGGTGATGCGCTGGCTGACGGGCATGCTGCACCAAGGCGCTATCAGCCGTTATCTTGCGATCTTTGTCGCCGCCACCGTCGCTTTGGGCCTGATTGCCTTTTCTGGGGGCGCGATGGGCCCCGCGACCCGCGACCTAACCCCGGTTCCCCCCGTAGCCGTCGTGGGCTGGGTGTTGCTGATGGCAGCGGTGGCGATGGTCGTTCTTTTCCACCGGATGCGGTTTCGGGCGCTGGTGGTGATCGGGGTCATCGGCTTGATGATCTCGGTAGGTTTCGTTTACCTTTCGGCGCCCGATCTTGCCCTGACTCAGATCTCGGTCGAGACGGTCACGATCTTGCTGTTGCTATTGGCGCTGCATTTCCTGCCCAAGCAAAGCCCCCATGAAAGCGGGCCGGCACGACGGGCAGGCGACGCGACCCTTGCCGTCATTGCCGGGGTCGCGGTGGCAGCCTTGGCTTACAGTTTCATGATGCGGGGTTTCTCGACGATTTCCGACTACCACCTTGCAAATTCCAAATCCGGCGGCGGCGGCACGAATGTCGTCAACGTGATCCTTGTGGATTTCCGCGGCTACGACACCTACGGCGAGATCATCGTGCTGGGGATCGCGGGCTTGTGTATCTTCGCGTTGATGGAAACGCTCTTGAACGGTCCGGCGGGCAGAAAGCTGCGCAAGGCGGAGTTTGGGCCAGACCGCTCTCGCGATCGGCACCCGCTGATGATGGTGGTTGCGACACGGGTGATGTTGCCCATCGCGCTGATGGTCGGCGTCTATATCTTCTTGCGCGGGCACAACCAACCGGGCGGCGGTTTCGTTGCCGGGTTGATCTTCTCGATCGCGCTGCTGATGCAATACATGGCCAGCGGCTTTGCATGGACGACGCGGCGACAGAGGATCGAATACCATGCGCTGATCGGCTTTGGCGTGGTCATCGCAGGCCTCACAGGTGTGGGGTCATGGTTGGCAGGGCGCCCGTTCCTCACGTCCAATTTCGGCTATTTCGAGATTCCACCAATCGAGGAGTTCGAACTGGCGACCGCCATGCTGTTTGATCTGGGGGTTTTCCTATGCGTGCTCGGGGCGGTGATGCTGATGCTGTACAGCCTCTCGCGACTGGCCCGCCATGCCGGCGAAACCGTCAATAACGAACCGATGGACTATGATCCAAGCCGCTCGGTGCAGGCATCGTCCAGCGCGGAAAAGGGGGCCTGAAATGGAGCTACTTGTTGCAAGCGCTGTGGGCGCCCTGACGGCCGGTGGGGTCTACCTCATCTTGCGGCTAAGGGCGTTTACGGTGATCCTAGGCTTGGCGCTGCTGTCTTACGCGGTGAATATTTTCTTGTTCTCGACAGGGCGGCTTGCGGTGGGCAAGCCGCCGGTCCTTGACGGCTACACCGTCGGCGATTTCTCCGCCTACACCGATCCGCTGCCGCAGGCGCTGGTCCTGACCGCCATCGTGATCAGTTTTGGCATGACCGCCGTTTTGGTCATGTTCGCCCTTGGCGCCTATCTTGAGGCTGGCGACGACAAGATCGATATGGATGGGCCAGATCAGCCCGACCGCCAGATTACTGCGACGACCCCGCAAGACCCCGAGAGCGATGGCATCACATTCGACTTCGAACCAAGGGAGCGGGACGCATGAACCATTGGATCATCGCCCCTGTCATCTTGCCAGCGCTGCTGGCACCCCTGATCGCGTTCGTGATGCGGCACGACATCGTTTTGGCCCGAGCGGCCTCGAGTTTGGGAACACTCGTGTTGCTGGCCATTTCGGTCGGCCTGACGATCATGGCCGCCAATGGCGGCGTTCACGTCTACTATCTTGGCAACTGGCCTGCACCTTTTGGCATCGTCTTGGTTTTAGATCGGCTGTCAGCGCTGATGGTGCTGTTGACGGCGCTTCTTGCGGTGATCGTACTTTTTCACGCCATTGCGACCGGGTGGGACAAACGCGGCAACCATTTTCACGCGCTGTTTCAGTTCCAGTTGATGGGCATCAGCGGCGCGTTCCTGACCGGCGACGCCTTTAACCTGTTCGTATTCTTCGAGGTCTTGCTGATCGCGTCCTACGGTTTAATGGTCCATGCCGGCGGCAAAGTGCGGCTGCAGGCAGGGTTGCAATATGTGGTAATGAACCTTGTCGGCTCGACGCTGTTCTTGTTCGCCTTGGGCACGCTTTACGCTTCGACCGGAACGCTGAACATCGCTGACCTGATCGTCAAGGTGCACGAAAGCAACGCCGATGACGATGGCCTGATCCGGGTGGCAGCTATGTTGCTTTTGATCGTCTTCGGGGTCAAGGCGGCCTTGGTGCCGCTGCATTTCTGGTTGCCCGCGACCTATGCGAATGCGCCCGCGCCGGTCGCGGCTTTGTTTGCGATCATGACCAAGGTTGGTGCCTATGCAATCATTCGTATCCATGGGATGGCCTTCGGACCTG
>JAQCLA010000344.1 GCA_027592105.1 Pseudomonadota bacterium
ATTGTTGCCGCAATATCCTGGCCGATGGGCGGGTGTCGCTTTTGTTCATGGTCGCGGGCTCAAGCAATGTAGTGCGCATCAATGCGCGCGCCGTGCTCAGCGATGATCCCGCCCTGACCCAGACATTCACACAAGGCGGCCACCACCCCAAACTCGTCATCGTCATCAGCTTGTCCGAGGTCTATTTCCAATGCGCCAAGGCGATCATGCGCGCCGGTCTTTGGTCGGATATGCCGCCCCCAGCGGGCTTGCCGACAGCGGGCCAGTTTCTCGCGGAAATGGACCGTGATCTCGATGCGCAGACCTATGATCTGCGCTATCCGACCGATGCCACACAGCGGATGTGGTAGGTCATGCTTTCTTATCAACACGCCTATCACGCGGGAAACCTCGCCGATGTGCATAAGCATGCGCTTCTCTCCTCGGCGCTCGACTACCTCACGCGCAAGGACAAGGCGCTGAGCTATTTCGAAACCCATGCGGGGCGCGGCCTCTACCATCTTGATGGGATCGAAGCGCGCAAAACCGGGGAGGCCGCCCAAGGCATCGCCCGTGTCGCCGATTGGTTCGCCCCGGATCACCCCTATGCCCGCGCCCGCGCGGTGGTCGCCGCCGAACATGGGGCTGCCGCCTATCCCGGCTCACCGCTCGTCGCGGCTGCACTTCTGCGCGGCTTCGACAATATGACGCTGGCCGAACTCCACCCCGCCGAAGTCGCCGCACTGCGCCAAGCCATGCCGCAACGCTATGTGCAAGTGCTACAAGAGGACGGCCTCGCCATGGCGCTCTCGCGCACCCCGCCAGAGCCGCGGCGCGGCCTCATGCTGATTGATCCCAGCTACGAGGTCAAAACCGACTACGACCGCATCCCCGACCTGATCGCCAAACTGCATCGCAAATGGAATGTCGGTGTGATCATGCTGTGGTACCCGCTACTGGCCAACCTTGCCCATTTGATGATGGCCCAAGCCCTGCGCATGCGCTTTCCCGACGCGCTTAGTCACGAAGTCCGCTTCCCCCCCGCGCGCCCGGGCCACGGCATGATCGGATCGGGCATCTTCGTGCTCAATCCGCCCTTCGGCCTGCAAGACGAGGCAACGCGTCTGACCGCACGCTACGCAGGGCTCTAGCTTCTTCGTTTCAGAAATATCCTCGGGGGAGCGCGAGGGCAGACAGCCCCCTCGCACCTCTCTTTCCACGCGGGTCGCGCGCGGGTGGGGCAGACAGCCCCCTCGCTTCTCGCCTGCCGCGCCGCACGCACGCGCGGCAAACTCATCCCTCAGACAGCGCCCAGTGCCGCGACAGACACATCGGCCAGATGGTCGCGCCCATAGGCCACGATCCCGATCGAGCGGATATCCGCAGGCCTGATCTGCCCTGCCATCATCCGCCCCGAGGCCGAAAAACCCGCCAAGGGCAGTGTGACCTCGGCCCAATCCGACCCCGTCTCGAAACCCTGCTGGTAATATTGCCAAGGCAAAAGCGTGCGGGTGGTGCGCAGATGCACGAAATAGCGCTCGCCATTTCCCCGGACCCGCAAGCGCAATGCGGTGGCATCAGGGGGCAGCCCCGCGGGCATCTCGGTACGCGCTTGGATGAAGCCACCACGGTTCGCGGTCGATACCGTCCCGCTCAGGCGCAAGACGCCCGCCTCCATGCGCGCGCCGCCTTGGCTGACACCGCCCATGACCGTATCGGCCAAATAGCTCCAATCCAGATCGCTGGCCGGTGTCATGGCGAAACCCTCCTGCTCTGCGCTGCTCTTGGTGGCGAGAAACACCGCCGCCGCAAGCACCGAGCGGCGGGTAATCACGCGGCCAGCCCCTTGGAACCCATGTCCAGATATTTCCGCCGCCGCCCGGCGATCAATGCCTTGCGGTCGATCATGCCCAGCTGATCCAGCATCTGCCCGATCGCACGGCCCACCTCGTCGATGGTGGCCGGCTTGTCGCGTTGCGCGCCGCCCAAGGGTTCCTTGATCACCTGATCGCACACGCCCAATTTCTGCAGATCCTGCGCGGTCAGGCGCAGCGCCTCGGCCGCCTCGCGCATTTTCTCGGCGTCTTTCCACAGGATGGAGGCACAGCCCTCGGGGCTGATCACCGAATAGATCGCATGTTCCAACATCGCCAGACGATCGGCGGTCGCAAAGGCTACGGCACCGCCTGATCCACCCTCACCGATGATGATGGAGATCAAGGGCACACCGATTTGCAGGCATTTCTCGGTCGAACGCGCGATGGCCTCGGACTGGCCGCGCTCCTCCGCACCCTTGCCGGGATAGGCACCGGGTGTATCGACCAGCGTGATCACCGGCAGGTTGAAGCGGTCGGCCATATCCATCAGGCGCACGGCCTTGCGATACCCCTCGGGACGCGCCATGCCGAAATTACGTTCGATGCGCGTCTTGGTGTCATGGCCCTTTTCATGGCCGATCACCACGACAGGGCGATCTTGGAACCGCGCAAGCCCACCCATCACCGCGTGATCATCGGCAAAGTTCCGGTCACCGGCCAAGGGTGTGTATTCGGTAAACAGCGCGCTGATATAGTCGCGGCAATGCGGGCGGTCGGGGTGGCGGGCCACCTGGCATTTGCGCCACGGTGTCAATGATTTGTAAAGTTCGCGCAGCATCTCGGCCGCTTTGCGGTCAAGTGCGGCGGCCTCGGCCTCGACATCCATACCTTCGCTCTGGCGCGCCATCGCGCGTAATTCCTCGGCCTTGCCTTCGATTTCGGCAAGCGGTTTTTCGAAGTCGAGATAGGTCGTCATGTGCA
>JAQCLA010000345.1 GCA_027592105.1 Pseudomonadota bacterium
TGGCGGGGGCATCTCGACGCCATGAAGCTGGGTAAAGCCAAAGCGGCGGTAATAGGGTTCATCACCCACCAACATCACGCGCGGCCAACGCTCCTCGGTTGCAAGGGCAAGCCCCTCATGCATCAACAAAGCACCCAAGCCTTCGCCTTGGCGGGTCGGGTGGACGGCGACAGGGCCAAGCAGCAAAGCCTCGGCGCGGCCCACGCGCACGGGCCAAAAGCGGATCGCCCCGGCCAAGATGTCATCGGCGTCACGCGCGACCAGACAAAGGCGCGCCACAGGCGGCACCCCTTCGCGCAGCCGGTAAGAGGACAACGCCGTGCGGCCGGGCGCGAAACACAGGTCATAGAGCGCCTCGACCTCCCAGCGGTCGTCGGGTGTCTCTTGGATCAGCCGGTACATGCGCGCGAATTCTGCCCCTTGCCTCTGGCATCGCACCTATCACGGCGCTAGGTCTGGCACAAATACGAGGAAGGACCCCGCCGATGTTTTATCGCCCCGCCGATGGCCACGGCCTGCCGCATAATCCGTTCAACGCCATCGTGACCCCGCGCCCCATCGGCTGGGTCTCGACACGCGGTGCGGATGGTGCGGAAAACCTCGCCCCTTATTCTTTCTTCAACGCGGTCGCCTATGTGCCGCCACAGGTGATGTTCGCCTCGACCAGCGCCAAGCCGGACCGCGGCGATACCAAGGACACGGTCGCAAATATCCGCGAGACGGGCGTGTTTTGCGTCAATATCGTGGCTTATGCGATGCGGGATGCGATGAACCAGACCTCGGGGCCATGGCCGCGCGAGACCGATGAATTCACCCATGCGGGGATTGAGCGGATCGCATGCACCACCATCGCCTGTTCGCGGGTGGCCGCAGCACCCGCCAGCCTGGAATGCCGGGGCACGCAGATCGTGGCCCTTGAAGGGGCGCATAACATCGCCGTTTTCGGCGAGGTGGTGGGCGTACATCTGCGCGATGATTGCCTGATCGACGGGATGTTCGATGTCATGCGCTTCCAACCCTTGGCACGGCTTGGCTATCGCGATTACGCCGTGATCGACCAGACATTCAGCCTCGACCGACCGGGGGAGTAGCGCGCGCCCTTCAGGCCGCGCGGAACGAGAGCGTCAGGGCCGGGGCCACGCGACGCTCCAACAAAGGGGCCAGCGTGTTGCAAAACACCTCGATCGCCTTGCGGGCGCGCTCGACCTGATGCTCGGGTCGCAAGAGCGATAGAAACGGCATCGGTTTTGTCGGTGCGATCCCTGAAAGCGCCAAAGCCTCGAGATCCATGTCGATCAATGTCGAAAAGCCCATGCGCCGGCGTGTCGCGAAAACGCCCACGACGGGGGGCATGCGCTCGGCCTGTTGCAAGGCGCGGCGCAGCGGGGCGGCCAATTGTCCGGCCCAGACAGGTGCGCCGACGATCAACAGATCGGCAGGGCCGATATCGGGGGCGACCGAAATTTCGGGAAGGCGTTTTGCGACAATGTCGCCCCAAACGCGCAAACGCCCAAGCGGGCCTTCATAGCGGGGGCATTTGATTTCGCGGATTTCAGCACCGCATTGGGCGCTCAGGAGCCGCGCCATGGCCAAACTACGCCCGCTGCGCGAATACACCAATATGACCGTACGCATATACGTGACCTTTCAGATCCCTGCGTCCCGGTCCGACGCGATGACGATTTCACTCGTTACTTTTGCATATAGGGTAATTGACGGATTAAACTAGGGTCAGCTTGCAAGAAAGCCGCTTGCATGGTTGAGCTTGGGTCATCACAGGGTTTGGGGGCATGAGATGAAGACAAAGATCGGCGTCATCGGCGGCTCGGGTGTCTATCAGATCGATGGGCTGGCTGACGCGACATGGGTCACGGTCGAAAGCCCCTTTGGCGCGCCATCAGATGCGCTGCTGACCGGGCGACTCGATGATGTGGAGATGGTGTTTTTGCCCCGCCACGGGCGTGGCCATATCCATAGCCCGAGTTCGGTGCCTTACCGGGCCAATATCGATGCGCTCAAACGGCTGGGTGTAACGGATGTCATCTCGGTCTCGGCCTGCGGGTCGTTTCGCGAAGATCTGGCACCGGGTGATTTCGTCATCGTCGACCAATTCATCGACCGCACCTTCGCGCGCGCGAAATCATTCTTCGGCCCCGGTCTTGTCGCCCATGTCTCGGTCGCCCATCCGACCTGTCCCCGGCTCGGCGCTGCCTGTGCGGCGGCGGCGCGCGCGCAGGGCATCACCGTGCATGAGGGTGGCACCTATCTGGCGATGGAGGGGCCGCAATTCTCCAGCGTCGCGGAATCGCGCCTCTACCGCGATGTCTGGGGCTGCGATGTGATCGGCATGACCAATATGCCCGAGGCGAAACTCGCCCGCGAGGCCGAGCTTTGCTATGCATCGGTGGCCATGATCACCGATTACGACAGTTGGCACCCCGAACATGGCAGCGTCGAGATCACCGATATCATCCGCACGCTTGGCGGCAATGCCGACAAGGCGCGCGGCATGGTAGCGCGGCTGCCTGCCTTACTTGGCAAAGGGCGCACGCCCTGCCCGCATGGCTGCGACCGCGCGTTGGAACATGCGATCCTGACCGCACCTGCGGCGCGCGATCCGGCCATGGTTGCCAAGCTTTCGGCCGTGGCCGGTCGGGTCTTGGCATCGTGACGCTGTGGCGGCTTGGCGCAAGGCGCTGCTGAGATGACGCGCCCAGCCCTGACAGCGGCACGGCTGAAAACCTTGTTGGGTTGGGCGG
>JAQCLA010000346.1 GCA_027592105.1 Pseudomonadota bacterium
GATCGGCGAGACGAGATATGGCAAGCCCATCTTGGTGCGTGCCTATGATCCGGCGATGAGCTTTGAAGATGCGGTGAAGCTGTTGACGCTGAGCTTTGATAGTACGATTAAAGCAAATCTTTCTGTAGGCTTGCCACTCGATCTTCATCTATACGCAGCGGATAGCCTTTGCACGGGTGCGGTGCGGCGGATCGCGCGTGACGATCCCTTTTACGAGATGATCTCATCGGGTTGGGGCGAGGCCTTGCGCGTCGCTTTCGACGGTTTGCCTGCCTATTCACTCGAGAGTTAAGCGGCGCGGGGTGGTGCGAATTTTCGTACGAAAATTCGGGGGGCTCTGCCCCCGCCCGTTCCGGGCGCCCCCGGAGTATTTTTGAAGCAAAGATGGGTGGTCAGCCGGTCACATCATGGCGATGGACCCAATCGAAGCGCCTTGCCACGAGATGGGGCGCGTAGCGATTGGCCAGTCTGAGCGCGCTATGGGCGGCAAAGCGCATCGGGCCGGGGCGCAGGTGGTAATTGGTGGCATTCTCGTTTGCGGCCTGCACGATGCGGGCGCAACGCGGGCGGCGGAGCGCCTGATAGCGCGCAAGGGCCGTAGCGTGATCAGGGTCTTCGGCCAGACAGCGCGCCAGCACATAGGCATCTTCAAGCGCCATATTGGCCCCTTGCGCCAAGAATGGCAGTGTCGGATGGGCCGCATCGCCCAAGAGGATAAGCCGATCCGCATGCCAGTGCTGCGCGACGGGGTGGCGGAACAGGCCCCAAAGATGAGCCTCGGTCACCTTGTCCAAAAGGGTCGTGACCTCGGGGCAGAAATCGGTGAAGGCGCGGGCCAAATGGGCGGGATCATCGCGGTGGTGCCAGCCTTCGGCGGCCCAGCCATCGCGCTCTTCGACCGCCACGATATTGACCAGCCCAAGATCGCGCAGCGGGTAGCGCACAAGATGACGGCCCGGGCCCATGAACACATGCGCCTCGGGCACGAGCGGCGTATCGACAGCCACACTCGCGCGCCAGGCCACCTGACCGGTGAAGAAGGGGCGGGATTTTGGATTGAGCGTCTCGCGCGCGGGTGAATGCAAGCCATCGGCGGCCACGACCAGCCCGTGCAATTCTTCCGTGCCATCTGCCATTTGCAAGCGCGTACCATCTGTGCCGGCGGTGACCGCATCCACACGCGCGCCGCAGCGGATGGTGACGCCCGCAGCTTGCGCCGCATCGGCCAAGATGGTGATCAGATCGGCGCGGTGAGTCAGGTGCCATGGCTGATCGGGGCGGTCGAGCGGCATGGTAAAGACCCCTGCCCCACGGCGGAAATCGCGCAAATGCACCGCTTGCGCGCGCGGGCTTGTGGCGGCAATCGCATCGGCCAGCCCAAGGGCCGTCAACACGCGCCAGCCATTGGGGCTGATTTGCAGCCCAGCGCCAACCTCGGTGATTTCTGGTGCCTGCTCCAGCACACGCACATTTGCACCGCGTTGGGCCAGTGCCACGGCCGCGGCCAAGCCGCCGATACCAGCGCCGATAATCGTGACCTCTTGGCCGATCAGCATGCTGCCCCCTGACACGACAAGGGGCATCCCCGGCGGGAATGCCCCAGTCTTTCGCTGTGCAATTGCGACATCACGCGCTTAGTTGTCGCGATGCACCTTTTCGCGCCGCTCATGGCGCTCTTGCGCCTCGAGGCTCATGGTCGCGATCGGGCGGGCATCCAGACGCTTGAGCGAAATCGGCTCACCGGTCACTTCGCAATAGCCATACTCACCCTCTTCGATCCGGCGCAGCGCGGAGTCGATCTTGGCGATCAGCTTGCGTTGACGATCACGGGTGCGCAATTCCAGCGCGCGGTCGGTTTCCTCGCTCGCGCGGTCGGCGATATCGGGAATGTTGCGCGTGCCATCTTGCAAAGCCTCAACGGTCGTGCGGCTTTCCTCGAGCAGGTCATTTTTCCAGGTGATCAACTTGCGCCTGAAATATTCAAGTTGGCGCTCGTTCATGAATGGTTCGTCCTCGGCGGGACGGTAATCCTCGGGCAGAAAATTCTCGGCCTTCATAACGCTCCCCTCAACGGAGACAGGGTCGTTTTGTCGGTCTGGCATAACGCGTCCCCGGCACCGTGCGGACCGATTACAAGACCAAAGCCCGCTTGTCACCTGTCTATTGAACACTGCGGCGTTCTCGCCAGTGCTTGGACGCGACAGGCACGGATTGGAGCCGAAATTGCCCTTTTATTACGAGGGATTGGCAAGTTTTCGCGCTATAGTTGAAAATGCAAGGATCGCAGCGCGACCAGACCTTTCGCCCATCGCGCCTTCGGTTTACACCTATGTGTGGATGCGAAGGAGAAGGCGATGCGCGCGGATTTCAATGGCAGTGACAGCTATGTGGCGACCCAAGATCTGACGATCGCGGTCAATGCGGCGGTGACGTTGGAGCGCCCGCTTTTGGTCAAGGGCGAGCCGGGAACGGGCAAGACCGAGTTGGCACGGCAGGTGGCCGCAGCACTCGGCCTGCCGATCATCGAATGGCATATCAAATCGACCACGCGCGCCCAGCAGGGGCTTTATGAATACGACGCCGTCTCGCGCCTGCGCGACAGCCAGCTGGGCGATGCGCGGGTCAATGATGTGAAAAACTACATCCGCCAAGGCAAGCTGTGGCAGGCTTTCGCGCACAAGGGCAAATGCGTGCTTTTGATCGACGAGATCGACAAGGCCGATATCGAGTTTCCCAACGACCTATTGCAGGA
>JAQCLA010000347.1 GCA_027592105.1 Pseudomonadota bacterium
TTGACGAGTACGGCCATCGTCTTTCTCCTCAATTCATATGCGGGTCGGAGGGCAATGGCCGCTCCAAATGCGGGAATGTGGTTGCGCCCAAGCCGGTCTGGCCAAGGGCTATGGCGGTGTCGGCCTGTGTCAGCCGCGTCAGCATCGCCAGAACGAAAATTGCAGCACCCAGCAGATGCAGCGCCGACCAGATCGCGCGCCGCGTCCCGATGCCATGGGAAAGGCGGGCCAGCTTGTGCTGGGTTGCCGCCTTGCCGCCCGGTGGGGTGTCGGCATGGATCTGGATCATGCGCATCTGCGTGGTGCCTTTGTTCAGCCCTTGACCGCTTTCACGATCTTTTCAGCCGCATCCGACAGGTTGTCGGCGGCGATGACGTTCAGGCCAGAGGTGTTGATGATCTCTTTGCCTTTATCGACATTCGTGCCTTCGAGGCGGACGACCAGCGGCACCTGAAGGCCCACTTCCTTGACGGCGGCGACCACGCCTTCGGCGATGATATCGCAGCGCATGATGCCGCCGAAGATGTTGACCAAGATGCCTTTGACGTTCGGGTCGGAGGTGATGATCTTGAAGGCTTCGGTCACCTTTTCGCGGGTGGCCGAGCCGCCCACATCGAGGAAGTTGGCCGGTTCCGAGCCGTAGAGCTTGATGATGTCCATCGTGGCCATCGCAAGGCCCGCGCCATTGACCATGCAACCAATCTCACCATCAAGCGCGATATAGTTCAGGTCATACTTGGAGGCGGCGAGTTCCTTGGGGTCTTCCTCGGTCTCGTCGCGCAGCGCCATGATGTCGGGCTGGCGATACATTGCGTTGCCGTCAAAGCCGAGCTTGGCGTCGAGCACCTTGAGGCTGCCCTCATCGGTGACGATCAGCGGGTTGATCTCGAGCATTTCCATGTCACGCTCGACGAAGGCCTTGTAAAGCAGGGCCATCAGGCTGACGCATTCCTTGACCTGCTTGCCCTCGAGGCCGAGGGAATAGGCGATGCGGCGGCCATGGTAGGGCTGGTAGCCCGTGGCGGGATCGACCGAGAAGGACAGGATTTTCTCAGGTGTGTGGGCTGCGACCTCTTCGATGTCCATGCCACCTTCGGTCGAGCAGACGAAGGAAATGCGGCTGGTTTGGCGGTCGACGAGAAGCGCAAGGTACAACTCGCGCTCGATGCCCGAGCCATCCTCGATATAGACGCGGTTGACCTGCTTGCCTGCGGGGCCGGTCTGGTGGGTCACGAGCGTGCGGCCCAGCATCTTCTTGGTCTCTTCAGCGGCTTCTTCCACGGATTTGGCAAGGCGCACGCCGCCTTTTTCACCGGCATCGGCCTCTTTGAAGTGACCTTTGCCACGGCCGCCTGCGTGGATCTGTGCCTTGACGACCCAGAGCGGCCCGTCCATCTCGCCTGCGGCCGTTTTGGCGTCTTCCGCCTTGAGAACCACGCGGCCATCGCTGACCGGTGCGCCGTATTGCCGAAGAAGCGCCTTCGCCTGGTATTCATGAATGTTCATGAAACTGTCCCGTGTTTGGTGGTGTTCGACAGGGCATAAGCACAACCATGGGGCGCATGGGAACGTAAAAATGCGCTTGAATACGGTCAATCAGCGAAAAAGCGACATTTGTGATCACACTCTGAAAAAGTGTGATCACAAGTCCACCACATTCAAGCGACACAACGGAATGCAGAGCCGACTCACGCCACGGCGCGGGCTGCGATCTGCACCATGAGCCGGGTCGCAAGTGCCATATCCTGGACCGAGACGAACTCGAGCGGGCCATGCACATTTTGCATGCCGGTGAAAAGGTTGGGGCAAGGCACACCCATTTCGGTCAGGCGCGAGCCATCGGTGCCGCCGCGGATCACCGCCTCGATCGGGGTTTGGCCCAAGTCGCGCAGCGCCTCGCGCGCAAGATCGACGGGGGTCATGTCATCTTCCAGCCAATAGCGCATGTTGCGGTATTGCGGTGTGATCTGCACATCGATCCGCGCGCGCGGTTCGGTGGCGGCGATGGCGGCACAGACTTGGCGCATCAGATCGCCCTTGGCGGCCAGACCGTCGCGTTCGAAATCGCGCAAGATGAAGCGGACGACCATCTGATCGGCGCTGCCCTTCATATCGACGGCATGAATGAACCCTTCGCGCAGCGATGTGGTCTCGGGCGTCATGGTCGCTTGCGGCAGGGTTTGCACGATGCGCGACGCCAGATGGATGGCGTTGACCAGCTTGCCCGTCGCCTCACCGGGGTGGATCGAGACGCCAGTGACAGTGACGGTCGCGAAATCGGCGGAGAAGGTCTCATAGACAATCTCGCCTGCGTCACCGCCATCGAATGTATAGGCGAAATCGACGCCGAGATCGGCGGGGAGTTTTGCATCCACACCGCGCCCGATTTCTTCGTCGGGGGTGAAGGCGATGCGGATATTGGGGCGCGGCAGGTCGGGGTTGGCGAGCAGATGGCGCGCGGCGGTCATGATGATCGCAATGCCCGCCTTGTCATCGGCACCCAAAAGCGTGGTGCCCGAGGCGGTGACGATATCCTCGCCGATTTTGGTGGCGAGATAGGGGAAATCATCGGGGCTGAGCGTGAGGTCGGGGGCATCGGGAAAGCTGATCGCGCCACCATTGTAGCCACGGATCACGCGGGGTTTGACGCCCGTGGCGTTGAATTGCGGCGCGGTGTCGACATGGGCGAGAAAGCCGATGGTCGGGCCGGGGCGGTTGCCGGGGATGGTGGCGATGACGGTGCCG
>JAQCLA010000348.1 GCA_027592105.1 Pseudomonadota bacterium
CTCGCGGGCCGGGCGCAATCCGGCTATATCTTTACCTATGCCTTCGCCATGGTGTTGGGGATCGTCCTCTTCATCACCTGGATGAGCCTGCGCGTCGGAGGCTGAGAGACGATCCATGGACAATCTGCTTTCCATCGTCACCTTTTTGCCGCTGATCGCGGCGGTCATCCTTGCGGTGTTCTTGCGCGGCGATGATGCGGCGGCGCAACTCAACGCCAAACGATTGGCGCTGGCTGCGACCAGTGCGACCTTCTTGATCTCGCTTGCGATCTTGACGGAGTTCGACCCAAACGACACCGGCTTTCAGCTGGTCGAGGAAACCGCCTGGCTCTTTGGGCTGACCTATAAGCTGGGTGTGGACGGGATCAGCGTGTTGTTCGTGCTGCTGACCACGTTCCTCATGCCGATCACCATCGCGTCGTGCTGGGGCGTCAATACCCGCGTCAAGGAATACATGATCGCGCTTTTGGTGCTGGAGACGCTGATGATCGGCGTTTTCGTGGCGCTTGATCTGGTGCTGTTCTACCTGTTCTTCGAGGCGGGGCTGATCCCGATGTTCCTGATCATCGGGATTTGGGGCGGCAAAGACCGCATTTATGCGGCGTTCAAATTCTTCCTCTATACCTTCCTCGGCTCGGTGCTGATGCTGGTGGCGATGATCGCCATGTATGTCGATGCGGGCACCACCGATATCGTTGACCTGCTCGCGCATGAGTTCAGCGCAGGGCCGATCAACCTGATGGGTTGGCAAATCGCGGGCGGGATGCAGATGCTTTTGTGGCTCGCCTTCTTTGCCAGTTTCGCGGTCAAGATGCCGATGTGGCCTGTGCATACATGGCTGCCCGATGCCCATGTGCAGGCACCGACGGCGGGCTCGGTCGTTCTAGCCGCGATCTTGCTCAAGATGGGCGGCTATGGGTTCTTGCGCTTTTCGCTGCCGATGTTCCCCGTCGCCTCTGATATCATGGCGCCCTTGGTCCTGTGGCTCTCGGTGATTGCGATTATCTACACCTCGCTTGTGGCGATGGTGCAGGAGGATATGAAAAAGTTGATCGCCTATTCCTCGGTGGCTCATATGGGCTTTGTCACCATGGGGATTTTTGCAGCCAACCAACAGGGTGTGGATGGTGCGATATTCCAGATGATCAGCCATGGCTTCATCTCTGGCGCGCTGTTTTTGTGCGTGGGCGTGATCTATGATCGGATGCATACCCGCGAGATTGACGCCTATGGTGGCCTTGTCGTGCGGATGCCCGCCTATGCGGCGGTCTTCATGCTGTTCACCATGGCTAATGTGGGCCTGCCGGGGACCAGCGGCTTTGTCGGTGAATTCCTGACGCTGATCGGTGTGTTCCAAGTCAATACTTGGGTCGGCGTCTTGGCCGCCACCGGCGTGATCTTGTCGGCGGCCTATGCGCTGTGGCTGTACCGCCGGGTCGTGTTTGGCGATCTGATCAAGGAAAGCCTGAAATCCATCACTGATATGGATCGGCGTGAGCGGGCGATTTTTGCACCGCTGATCGTTATGACATTGCTGTTGGGCGTCTATCCCAGCCTTGTGACCGATATGATCGGCCCCTCGGTCGCGGCGCTTGTTTCCACCTACGACATTGCGCTTGCGGCCCATGCCGCTGACGCGATGGTCGCGACCAATAACTGAGGTAATCCGATGACCGGCGCGGACCTTGCCATTCTGATCCCCGAGATCGTGCTGTCGCTTTTCGCGATGGGCGCACTGATGGCGGCTGTCTATACCAGCAAAGATGGCATGGCCGCGACGCTGACATCGGGCACGGCGCTAATCTTTGTCGTGATCGCCTTTTACATCGGCGTCACGGCGGATGGCACAAGCATGGCCTTTGGCGGCATGTTCGTCGATGACGCTTTTGCGCGCTTTGCCAAGATCACCATTTTGCTTTCTGCCGCGGCGGTCTTGCTGATCGGGCGCGACTACATGCAAAAGGCTGATATCTTGCGGTTCGAATACCCGGTGCTGGTGACGCTCTCGGTCGTGGGCATGATGATGATGGTCTCGGCCGGTGATCTGATCGCGCTTTATATGGGGCTCGAGCTGCAATCGCTGGCGCTTTACGTCATCGCCTCGCTCCGCCGTGACAGCGTGCGCTCGACGGAAGCCGGGCTGAAATATTTCATCCTTGGCGCGCTGTCCTCGGGGCTTTTGCTTTATGGCGCATCGCTGACCTATGGCTATGCCGGCACTACGCTGTTCTCGGGCATTATCGAAACGGCAACAGCGGGCGAGATGCCCTTGGGTCTGCTCTTTGGTCTGGTCTTCGTGATGGCGGGCCTTGCCTTCAAGGTCTCAGCCGCCCCCTTCCATATGTGGACACCCGATGTTTACGAGGGCGCGCCCACCCCCATCACGGCCCTTTTCGCCACCGCGCCCAAGGTCGCGGCGATGGCGCTGTTTGCGCGCGTGGTCTATGACGCCTTCGGCGGTGCGATCGGCGATTGGCAGCAGATCGTGGCCTTCCTCGCTGTCTTCTCGATGTTTTTGGGGGCGGTCGCGGCTATCGGGCAGACCGATATCAAGCGGCTGATGGCCTATTCCTCGATCAGCCATATGGGCTTTGCGCTGATGGGTCTGGCCGCTGGCACCGAGCAAGGTGTGACCGCGATGCTGATCTACATGGCGATCTATGTGACGATGAATATCGGCACCTTCGCCTTTATCCTTTCGATGGAGAAAGACGGCCGCCCCGTGACCGAGATCAGC
>JAQCLA010000349.1 GCA_027592105.1 Pseudomonadota bacterium
TCGGGCGACCAGATCAGGCTTTGCGCCGGATCGTGCAGCATCGCCCAATCCCCGAAAAGCCGGGCCGGGACGCGTTCGTTCACATGCTCGCGGACCTCAAGATGGCGATCGTCGCGCCGGATACGCGCATAAAGCGCCAGCACTGCTGCCGCTGGCCCCTCGAGGAGTTGAAGGTAGATATCGCGCCGACAGATCAGCGCGCCGGTAATCCCGTCACGCGTGTTGCCCTGTCTTGCATGCAGCAAGATCCCCGACAGTGTCGCCTCGTCATAGCCGAAAGGACGCGAGGAATAGATAAGCTGGATGAGGTCGGAAATGGTTGCGCTCCTGTGCCGGCCGGTCGCGCCGAGGGGCGCGGCATCTGGCGGGTCTAAGTGAAGCTTACGCCAAATTCCGCCCCCTGTCGCGGCAATAGCACGGGTGGTGCGCGGTCCACGGCGTCATTTGGTCAAGATCAGCTTACCGGCCCGCGTGATGCGGAGCTGATAGGTCTTGTCGTCCAGAACGATCATCGCTGTGCCAGCAGGATCAACAAGGCGTCTTGCGTCGTAAACTGGCCCGATCTGGCGGGGTGGTATGCTGTGGGTGCGCTCGGTGGTTGGGGTGATGTGGTCATGGTAGCTCATGGCGGGGCTCCGATCTGTCGTCGCACATGGGAAGATGCGATATTTCTGACAAAAAGAATCGGATATATCAATTCCAGAGTATTTCACTCAGGAATTTTTCCGCGTGCCGCTGGGCGGCTTGCCAAGGCCGCGATCTGCTCGGCGACCTCGGCGCGGATCGGCCCGGGTCGGGGGGCGTCACGCAGGGTGGTGAACCAATGCGCGGGTGGCGCGCGCCATGCCTGCGGCGGCTTTACCCAAGCAAGCCCGCGCAACACCGCCTGTGCCGCCTCGGGCAGAAGGTCGGGGATCGCATGGCCGTTGAGTGTCGCCCAAACCCCGGTCCAAAGCCGGCCCACCGACCACGGGTTGTAGCCGCCACCGCCCAGCACCAACAGGCGCGGGCAGCCAAGCGCCATCAATGCCGCCACAATCGCCCAATGGGCATTGTTCGAGAGTGTCAGGCGCGACAGCGGGTCTTCGCTGACTGCATCGGCCCCGCATTGCAGCACGATGGCATCCGGCGCGAACCCCGTCAGCGCGGGCAGGATCAGCCGATCCCGGATTGCGGCCATTTCCGTATCGTTCAGCCCGCGTGGCACGGGCAGGTTCAAGCAATTGCCGCCACCATCATCGCCAAGCGCCCCGGTAAAGGGCCAGCGCCGCTCTTCATGGACCGAGATGAGCAGCGTTTGGGGATCACCCGCCAGCCCATGCTCCACCCCGTCGCAGTGGTGGGCATCGATATCGATATAGGCGATACGCGCCGCGCCTGCGGCCCGCAGCGACAAGATCGCCAGTACGGGGTCATTGAGATAGCAAAACCCACCCGCCCTATCGGGAAAGCCGTGATGGGTGCCGCCGCCGGGGTGATAGATCACACCGCATGCCCCCAATAACGCGCCCGATAACAGCGCCGCACCTGCCGCCGTGGCGGGGCGGCGGAACATCTCGGGGAAAACGGGGTTGGCCACCGTACCAAGCCCGTGGCGCGCGCGCACAGCATCGCTGACGCTTTGGTCAGCCTCGGCCCGGACAAGGGCCTCTGTATATTCCGCCGTGTGCCAAATGCTCAGCGCTTGGGCCTTGGCGCGGGGGCTGGTGCGGTATTGCGCGGGCGGCAGCCATCCCAAGGCGCGGCTGAGATCCATCACCGTCGAGACACGCGGCACACGCAGTGGGTGCCATGCGCCATAGCTTGAGCCGCGATAGATTTCTGATCCGAAGAAAAGCGGCTTGCTCACGCGCCCAAAAGCGCCTCGATCTCGCGGCGCATGCGCGCACTTGTCGGGCGGGTGTTGGAGCCGAAGCTTTGCACCATCCGCCCCTCGCCATCGAGCAGCACCTTGTTGAAATTCCACCCCGGCTCGAAACCATAGGTTGCGCGTAGCCACTGGTAGAAAGGATGCGCGCCGCGGCCCCGCACGGGCGTGATCGTGGTCATCGGCAGCGTCAGGTTGAAATTCAGTTCGCAAAATTCCGCGACGGCCGCGTCATTGGCCAATTCTTGGCTGAAATCATCCGACGGCACGGCCAAGACCACCAGCCCGCGTGGGCCATATTCCTCGTGGAGCGCCTGAAGATCGTCATATTGATCGGTATAGCCACATAGCGAGGCCGTATTGACGACCAAGACCGGCTGGCCGCGCCAATCCGAAAGCGTGTAATCGCCGCCATCGATTGAAGCGAAGCGAAACGCAGCCTCGGCACGAGCGCGATGGGTCAGCAACATCAGCGGCAGGGTGGCAATGGCGGTGATCAGGTCGCGGCGCTGCATCTTGTCCTCGCGGGTTCTTGACCTTGCCACCTATCGCGCTTGACCGCCGGGTCAAGCCTTGCTTTGCAAAGCCTTAAGTGGCGTGCGATACTGCCCTCCCATGACCCGCAAAAGCCCCACCATTCAGGCCCCGCTACGCATCGCCGCCGCCGTGAAGCGCGAAACCCGCACGCAATTCGCGGCGCTGCCTTTTCGCGTGAAGAAGGGCGAGGTGGAGGTTTTGTTGATCTCGTCGCGCGATACCGGGCGCTGGATCATTCCCAAGGGTTGGCCCATGGACGGGATGCGCCCCGCCGAGGCAGCCGCCCAAGAAGCATGGGAAGAGGCGGG
>JAQCLA010000350.1 GCA_027592105.1 Pseudomonadota bacterium
CTCGATCATCTACAAGGGCATGATGCTGGCCCAAGATGTGGCCAATTTCTATCCCGACCTGATGGATGCGCGGTTCGAGTCCGCATTCGCGATCTATCACCAGCGCTATTCGACCAACACCTTCCCGCAATGGTGGCTGGCGCAACCCTTCCGCATGTTGGCCCATAACGGCGAGATCAACACGCTCAAGGGCAACACCAACTGGATGAAGAGCCACGAGATCCGCATGGCCTCCACCTATTTCGGTGAGATGGCCGAGGATATCAAACCGATCATCCCGCAAGGCGCATCCGACAGCGGCGCGCTCGATGCCGTGTTTGAGGTTTTGGTCCGCGCGGGCCGTTCTGCGCCCATGGCAAAAACCATGCTGATCCCCGAGGCATGGTCGAACACCGCGACCGAGCTGCCGCAGGCGTGGCAGGATATGTATTCCTATTGCAACTCGGTGATGGAGCCATGGGATGGCCCCGCCGCACTTGCCATGACCGATGGGCGCTGGGTCTGCGCGGGCCTTGATCGCAACGGCCTGCGCCCCATGCGTTATGTGGTGACGGGTGACGGGCTTTTGATCGCCGGGTCCGAGGCGGGCATGGTTCCCATTCACGAGGCCAGCGTGGTCGAAAAAGGTGCGCTTGGTCCGGGCCAGATGATCGCCGTCGATATGGCCGAGGGGCGCTTGTTCCACGACACCGAGATGAAAGATCGCCTTGCCGCCGCCCGCCCCTTTGGCGAATGGGTCGGCAAGATCGTCGATCTGGCCGCCGAAACCGATGGCGCGCCGGAAAAGACCCTGTTCGAAGGGACCGAGCTGCGCCGCCGTCAGGTGGCCGCGGGCTATTCCATCGAAGAGCTGGAACAGATCCTCGCCCCCATGGCCGAGGATGGGAAAGAGGCCTTGGCCTCGATGGGTGACGATACGCCGGCCGCCGTGCTGTCGAGCATGTATCGCCCGCTGTCGCATTACTTCCGCCAGAACTTCAGCCAGGTGACGAACCCGCCCATCGATAGCTTGCGCGAATACCGCGTGATGAGCCTCAAGACGCGGTTCGGCAACCTCAAGAACGTGCTGGACGAGGACAGCAGCCAGACCGAGATTTTCGTGCTTGAAAGCCCGTTCGTCGGCAATGCCCAGTTCGATGCGATGGTCGGCCATTTCAATGCCGAGCATTTCATCATCGACTGCACCTTCCCCGCTGATGGCAAGCAGGACGCGCTGCGCGAAGCGCTTGAGCGTATCCGCCATGCGGCCGAGGATGCCGTGCGTTCGGGTGCGGGGCATTTGATCCTGACCGATCAGGGCCAAAACGAAGACCGCGTCGCCATGCCCATGATCCTCGCCACTAGTGCTGTGCATAGCTGGCTGACGCGTCAGGGCTTGCGCACCTTCTGCTCGCTCAACGTGCGCGCCGCCGAATGTATCGACCCGCATTACTTCGCTGTGCTGGTCGGCTGCGGTGCGACCACGGTCAACGCCTATCTGGCGCAAGACAGTATCGCAGACCGTATCAATCGCGGCTTGATCGAGGGGACGCTGACCCAAGCCATGGCGCGCTACCGTGCCGCCATCGACCAAGGTCTGCTCAAGATCATGGCAAAGATGGGCATCTCGGTCATCTCAAGCTATCGCGGCGGCCTGAATTTCGAGGCCGTCGGCCTCAGCCGTGCGATGGTTGCGGAATATTTCCCCGGCATGGTCAGCCGTATCTCGGGCATCGGTGTCAGCGGCCTTCAGAAAAAGGCCGAGGAAGTGCATGCCAAGGGCTTCTTGCGCGGCGAAGGCGTGCTGCCCATCGGTGGCTTCTACAAGGCGCGCCGCTCGGGCGAAAAGCATGCGTGGGAAGCAACCACCATGCATATGATGCAGGAAGCGTGCAATCGCGCCTCTTACAGCTTGTGGAAGCAGTATTCGCAAAAGATGCAGGCGAACCCACCGATCCATCTGCGCGATCTGATGGATATCAAGCCGCTCGGCGCACCCGTGCCGATTGACGAGGTCGAAAGCATCACGTCGATCCGTAAGCGGTTCGTGACCCCCGGCATGTCGCTTGGCGCGCTCTCGCCCGAGGCGCACAAGACGCTGAACGTCGCGATGAACCGCATCGGCGCGAAATCCGACAGTGGCGAGGGTGGCGAAGATCCGGCGCATTTCGTGCCGGAACCCAATGGCGACAACCCATCGGCCAAGATCAAGCAGGTGGCTTCGGGCCGGTTCGGTGTGACCGCCGAATACCTGAACCATTGCGAAGAGCTTGAGATCAAGGTCGCCCAAGGTGCCAAGCCCGGCGAGGGTGGCCAGCTGCCCGGTATGAAGGTCACCGACCTGATCGCGCGGCTGCGCCATTCGACCAAGGGCGTGACGCTGATCAGCCCGCCGCCGCATCACGACATCTATTCGATCGAGGATCTGGCGCAGCTGATCTATGATCTGAAGCAGATCAACCCGCGCGCCAAGGTGACGGTCAAGCTTGTCGCCTCCTCCGGCGTCGGCACGATTGCCGCTGGTGTCGCCAAGGCCAAGGCCGATGTGATCCTGATTTCGGGCCATAATGGCGGCACGGGTGCAAGCCCTGCGACCTCGATCAAATACGCGGGTCTGCCTTGGGAAATGGGCCTGACCGAGGCGCATCAGGTTCTGGCGATGAACAACCTGCGCGACCGGATCACGCTGCGCACCGATGGTGGGCTGCGCACCGGGCGTGACATCGTC
>JAQCLA010000351.1 GCA_027592105.1 Pseudomonadota bacterium
CCCGATCCCGCCCCTGGAGCAAGCGCATAACACGCAAGCCTTGGGGCTTATCCTTTATGATCGCTATATCTTGCTGTTCCAACTTTCCGGGCTGATCTTGCTGGTGGCGATGGTGGGCGCCATCGTTTTGACCCTGCGCCATCGCGGGGACGTCAAACGGCAAAACGTGGTCGCCCAGATGATGCGCGATCCGCAAAAAGCCTTGGAGCTGAAAGATGTGAAACCGGGTCAGGGGCTATGAGCTTTTGGCCCAATTATTCGTACGAATAATCGAAGAGGGCCGCGACAGACCGCGGCGTGAAAAATACGACGATGCAGGTGCGCAGGCACTTTGCGGAGGGACGAGATGACGATCGGACTTGAACATTATCTGACGGTGGCCGCCGCACTTTTCGTGATCGGCATCTTCGGCATCTTTCTCAATCGAAAGAACGTCATCGTCATCTTGATGTCGATCGAACTGGTGCTGCTGTCGGTCAACATCAACCTCGTCGCCTTTTCAGCCTTTCTTGGTGATTTGACGGGTCAGATCTTCACGCTCTTCGTGTTGACCGTGGCCGCCGCCGAGGCCGCGATCGGTCTGGCGATCCTTGTGTGCTTCTTCCGTAACCGCGGCACGATCGCGGTCGAAGATGTCTCGAATATGAAGGGCTGAGGCATATGGAAACGATCCTCCTTTTCGCCCCCCTTATCGGTGCGTTCATCGCGGGCTTCGGCTGGCGTATCATCGGCGAGACCGGCGCGCAAATCGTGGCGACGGGCATGCTGTTTTTGTCCTGCCTCTTGTCTTGGGTCATTTTCCTGACCTTTGACGGCACGACCTATACCCATAGCCTGTTCACATGGATCGAAAGCGGCACGTTGTTCACCGATTGGGCGATCCGCATCGACCGGCTGACGGCGATCATGCTGATCGTGATCACCTCCGTCTCGGCGCTCGTGCATCTGTATTCCTTTGGCTACATGGCGCATGACGAGAACTTCAAAGAAGGCGAAAGCTACCGCCCGCGGTTCTTTGCATATTTGTCATTCTTCACCTTTGCCATGCTGATGCTGGTCACGGCCGATAACCTGTTGCAGCTGTTTTTCGGCTGGGAAGGGGTCGGCGTTGCCTCTTACCTTTTGATCGGCTTTTACTACCGCAAGCCATCGGCGGGGGCGGCGGCGATGAAGGCTTTCATCGTCAACCGTGTTGGTGATTTCGGCTTTCTCTTGGGCATTTTCGGCCTGTTCTGGCTGTCGGATTCGATCCAGTTTGACGTCATCTTGCCGATGGCTGCGGAATTCGGCCAGATGACCATCCGCTTTCTCGGGATGGAGTTGAACGCGGCCAACACCATTGCGATGCTCTTGTTTATCGGCGCGATGGGCAAGTCGGCACAATTGATCCTTCACACATGGCTGCCTGACGCGATGGAGGGGCCGACGCCGGTCTCGGCGCTGATCCACGCCGCCACCATGGTCACGGCGGGTGTTTTCCTTGTCTGCCGCATGTCGCCTTTGATGGAATATGCGCCTTTTGCGACGAACTTCATCATTATCCTTGGGGCCGCGACCGCATTTTTCGCAGCCACCGTGGGGCTTGTGCAAAACGACATCAAGCGCGTGATCGCTTATTCGACCTGTTCCCAGCTGGGCTATATGTTCGTGGCCGCTGGCGTGGGGGTCTATTCGGTGGCGATGTTCCACCTGTTCACCCATGCGTTTTTCAAGGCGATGCTGTTTTTGGGCGCGGGCTCGGTTATCCACGCGATGCATCATGAGCAGGACATGCGCAATTATGGCGGCCTGCGGAAGAAAATCCCTTATACCTTTGCCGCGATGATGATCGGCACGCTGGCGATCACAGGCGTGGGTATTCCCACCACCTATTTTGGTTTCGCGGGGTTCTTCTCCAAGGATGCGGTGGTCGAGTCCGCCTATGCCTTTGGCGGGCAGCTTGGCCAATATGCCTTCTGGGCGCTGATCGTGGCGGCCGTTTTCACCAGCTTCTATAGCTGGCGGTTGATGTTCCTGACGTTTTTTGGCGAGGCGCGCGGCAACAAGCACACGCATGATCACGCCCATGAAAGCCCCTGGACCATGCTAGTGCCGCTGGGCGTTCTGGCCGTTGGTGCGGTTTTTGCGGGTGTGGTGTGGTACAATTCCTTCTTCGGCAAAACCGATGAGGTCGGCCGCTTCTTTGGCGTGCCCTATGCGGTTGAAGAAAGCCACGCTACCACCGATGCTGCGCATGGGTCAGACGCCAAGACCAAGGCCGAAGGCTATGCCCATTACAACCTGATCGGCGCGCCGGGCGAAGGCGCGATCCATGCCGCCCCCGACAACAACATTCTGAACGCAGCCCATGAAGTGCCCAAATGGGTCAAGTGGAGCCCGTTCTTTGCCATGATCCTTGGCTTTGTGACCGCCTATTGGTTCTACATCGTCAACCCGTCGCTGCCGCGCCGCTTGGCGGAAAACCAGCGCTATCTCTACCTGTTCTTGTTGAACAAATGGTATTTCGACGAGTTCTACGATTTCCTCTTTATCCGCCCAGCCCAATGGCTTGGTCGCTTTTTGTGGAAGCGTGGTGATGGCGCTGTCATCGATGGCGGGATCAATGGGCTGGCTATGGGTGTCATCCCCTTTATCACTCGCCTCGCGGGCCGGGCGCAATCCGGCTATATCTTTACCTATGCCTTCGCCATGGTGTTGGGGATCGTC
>JAQCLA010000031.1 GCA_027592105.1 Pseudomonadota bacterium
ATCTGCTGCCTGTCCGAGGCCGCCTTGATCTTTGCCGGTGTCGCGGGCTTTGGCGCGCTCTCGGCGCTGGCCCCTTGGGTGATCGACGCGATGCGCTGGGGGGGGGCTGCGTTTCTGGTGATCTATGGGCTGCGCAGCTTGCGCGCGGCGTGGCTGGCTGATGATGCGCTCGACACCGGCGGGGCGGCCAAAGGATCGCTCCAAGCCGCCGTTGGCACGGCGCTGGTGCTGACTTGGGCAAATCCGCATGTCTATCTCGACACCGTCGGGCTGATCGGGGCGGTGGCGGCCACCTATGGGCCGGGGCGTTGGATGTTCGGATTGGGAGCGCTGTCGGCGTCGGTAGTGTTTTTCATGTTGCTGGGCTTCGGGGCGCGCGGGCTTGCCCCGATTTTCGCCCGCCCAAAGGCATGGCGCATCTTGGATGCGGTTGTGGGGGCCACGATGTTGGCGCTGGCTTTCAAGTTGATCATCACCGCCTGAGCCGCTGGACACGCACCATGGCCTAGGTCATGTCATGGACATGGCCCCGCTAACCCCCGACACCACACCTCCCGCCAGAGCGACGCCCGCCGCGCGACCGCTGGTCGGCGTCGCATGGATGATCTTGACGGGCCTGTGTTTCGTCGCCGTCACAGCCAGTGTGAAGATGGTCGGCACCGAGGTGCCAGCCGCGCAATCGGCCTTTTTGCGCTATGCGCTGGGGCTGATCTTTTTGATCCCGATGTGGCCTGCCGTGCGCGCGGCGCGTCTGGATCGGCGGACATGGGGGCTTTTCGGTCTGCGCGGGGCGTTTCACGCCGTTGCGGTGATCTTGTGGTTTTATTCGATGACCCGCATCCCCATCGCCGATGTGACCGCGCTCAATTACCTCAACCCGATCTATGTGATGATCTTGGCCGTGCTGTTTCTGGGCGAACGCTTGGGCCCGTGGCGGATCGGGGCGGTGGCTGCGGCCTTTGCCGGGACTTTGATCATCGTGCGGCCCGGCTTTCGCGAGATCGATATCGGCCATATCGCGATGCTTTTCACCGCCATGGCGATGGCAGCCAGCTATTTCATGGCGAAATTCCTGACCGGCAAGGCCAAGCCGCAGGTGGTGGTCTTCATGCTTTCGGTGATCGTGCCGGTGATCTTGCTGCCCTTTGCGATCGCCGTCTGGGTGCCCGTGGGATGGGAGGTCTTGGGCTGGTTGTTCCTGACCGCCAGCCTTGCCACGGCGGGCCATTACACCATGACGCTGGCCTTCACAGCCGCGCCGCTGACGGTGACGCAACCTGTGACGTTCTTGCAGTTGATCTGGGCCACATCGCTGGGTGTGTTGGTTTTCGGCGAACCGGCGGATGGCTATGTGATGCTGGGCGGCGCGCTGATTATCGCGGCGATCAGCATCGTCACATGGCGCGAGGCGCGGCGCAAAGCCCCGATCTTGCCGCCCGGCGATACGCCTGTCACGTGAATGTCATTTTTCGTTTCGCCTGCAAATTGTGCATCTGCGCACCTAGCCGCCCAAGCTGACGCCAGTGACGCGCGTGATCGCGCCTTTGGGTGACACATTGCTTGCCTTGCTGGCGCCACGCGGATCGAGTGAGCTGGCGGAGGAACGACATGACCTTGGAAGCAGTGATTTTCAGCGGCATCGGCACGCTGGCAGAAGTTGCCGAGCTTGACCGCGCGGCGTGGAATGCAGCCTTCCGCACGCATGGGATCGCTTGGAACTGGTCTTGGGACGTCTATGCCGAATTGATGCGGCACGGTGGCGATCGCCAGCTTGCCGCGCGATACGGGGCGCATCTGGGCCAAGTGGTGGATGCAGAGACATTGGACCGCACCCATCAACGCCAATTCGCAACAATGCTGGCCGGTGGTGTGCCCCTGCGCCCGGGTGTGGCGCGGGTGATGAATTGGGCGGCGCGCGGCGGTGTGAAGCTGGCGCTGGTCAGCCGCTCGGAAATGGAGCCGGTGCGCGCGCTGTTGAAAGCTACGGCGCGCGAACGCGGCGGCGTGGCCTTCGATGTCGCGATCTTGCGCGACGATGCAAGCCATATGGCCCCCCATCCTGCAGGGATGGTGGCCGCAATCACCAAGCTGGGCATCGGGCAAGGGCGCGCCGTGGCGGTCGTCGATACCGCGTTGACGCGCGAGGCGGCGCAAGGGGCTGGCCTGCCTTATGTCGCTTTTCCCGGACGCTTGGCCGAAAGCGATGCGGATGTGTTCAGCACCACCGACATGTCACATGCCCTGAGCCCCGAGGCGCTCACATCGGCATGGCGCGGGATGAGGAACCAAGCGGCGGAATAAGCACTGCGCGCGCGGTCAGTTGATCTGGCGCAAAGCGCAATGCGTGCCACCCCTTATGCTCGGGCCATCAAGGACCGAGAGCAAAGGGCTACAAATGTCACATACACCGCATGAATTGGCCGAGGATTTTCCGGGTGCCAGCGACCAGATCCACGCCTTGAAGCTGGCCAATCCGCATTTCGCACGGCTGATCGCAAGCTATCACGACATCAACCGTTCTGTGCATCGGGCCGAAACGGGGATCGATCCCGTCGATGATGTCACCGCGCAGAAAATGCGCAAAGAGCGGATGATGTTGAAAGATGAGATCGCGGGCATGCTGGCCAAGGCCGGGTAGGATGGCGCGATCGGCGGGGGCGCTGCCCCCGTCACGTTCCGGGACTCCCCCGGGATATTTATGAAACGAAGAAGCGGATGCGCCTTCAGCTTTGCGCGACGGGTGCATCACCTTCGAGGCGGTTCTGAAAACGCTCGAAGAACTGATCGGCCATTTTTTGCGCAAAGCTATCGACAAGGCGCGAGCCAAGCTGGGCGATCTTGCCGCCGACCTTGGCGCTGACGTCATAGGTGAGCACGGTGCCGCCTGTCGCGGCGTCGTCGCTCAGGCGCACTTGCGCGCCACCTTTGGCGAATCCCGCGACACCGCCTTTGCCTTCGCCCGCGATGGTGTAGCTCTCGCCCGGCACGATATCGGAAAGTGTCACCTCGCCGCGAAAGGTGGCTTTGACCGGGCCGACTTTCTGCGTGACGGTGGCGGCGAAACCCTCTTCGGGGGAACCGGTCAGCTCGTCACAGCCGGGGATGCAGGCCTTGAGCACCTCGGCATCGTTGAGTGCAGCCCAAACGGTCATCCGATCGGCCGCGATGACGCGGCTTGCATGCATTTCCATTGGCTTGTCCTTTCTCGCTGGTGTTGCAGCAGCAGTAGGGCCGCGTGACGCATGAGGTCAACGCTTGATCTCATAGGGCAGTGTGCCGCGCCGATTGGGATCGACGATCAATTGCCGCTCAAGCGGTGGCACGGCGCGTTGGTGGCACTGGACGCGCTCGCAGATCCGGCACGAAATCCCGATGGGCTGAAAGGCGCTGTCGCGGTCGAGGTCGAGCCCATCGGCATAGACCAGATCGGCGGCATGCTTGACCTCGCAACCCAGCGAAATGGCAAAACGGCGCTGCGGCGTGCCCCATGCGCCGCCCGCTTTCGATACATCGCGCGCCAAGATCACATAGCGCACCCCATCGGGGGTTTCGGCCAGTTGGCGCAGAAAACGGGTCGGTGTCTCGAAGGCTTGATGCACGTTCCACAAGGGGCAGGCGCCGCCGAAACGGGCGAATTGCAGGCGCGTCGCGGAATGGCGCTTGGTCACCGTGCCCGCCTGATCGACGCGGGCGAAGAAAAACGGAATGCCCTTGGCACCGGGGCGTTGCAGGGTGGAAAGCCTGTGGGCCACCTGTTCGATCGAGGCGCCGAACTGGATCGAGAGGCGCTCCAGATCATGGCGTGTCTCGCGCGCGGCGGCGGCAAAGCGCGTATAGGGCATCAAGACGGCGCCGGCGAAGTAATTGGCCATGCCGATGCGCGCGATCTCGCGGCTTGTGTCGGATTGAAAGCGCGCCAGATCAAGCGTCGCCTCGATCAGCTGCCCCTGCCCCAAAAGCGCATATTGATGCAAAAGCTGAAAGCGTTGTGTTTCAGGGGCCGCGCGGGGGCTGAGCGTGAGGATGCGGGTGATCGGGTCATAGGCGCGCACGCCTTGGCCTGCCTCATGGCGGATGACGACGCCCATTGCGGCCAGCACATCTTGGGTATGAGCGGCCAGATCGCCCGCGGCTTTCTGCGCGAAACGCTCGGCGGCGCGGTCGACCGCATCGATGTAATTATCGCAATAATGAAAGAAATCACGCACCTCTTCCCAAGGGGAAGGGGCGGCAAGGCGATCTTGGCCCAAAGCCTCGTCCAGCGAGGCCAGCCGCTCATGGGTCTGGCGATAAGCGCGGTGCAGATCGAGAAAGGCGCGCGCCAAGGCGGGTGCGTTGGAGGCGGCAAGCCTGAGATCGGCCAGCGCCGGGGCGCTATCGGCGAAAATCGGATCGGCCAGCGCCTCGCGCATGTCGGAAACAAGCCGCTCGGCATCGCCTGCGCGCAATTCGGTGACATCGACGCCAAATTCCTGCGCCAACCCCAAAACTACGGCGGTGGAGACCGGGCGGTTATTGTTCTCCATCTGGTTGAGATAGGGCAGCGAGACCGCGAGCTTGGCCGCGAAATCCTTTTGCGTCAGCGCAAGGCGCGTACGAATTTCGCGCAGCTTGGCACCGGCATAAAGCTTGGCTGGGGACATGCGGCCTCCGGAAAAGTTTGCAACCCTATTTGCACGGTTTGCAAAACTTTGCGCAAGTCTTAGCGCGCCAAAAATTGGTCGCGCTTGATCGTGTAGATGATCGCCGCCACAGCACAAAGCGACGCAATCAGCATGATCATGATGAGGGGATAGGCGCCATTGCCCCCCTCGAGCAGGCTACCGGCCAAGGCAGAAAGCGCCGCGCCGCCGCCCACCATCATCGCACCACCCAGCCCGCTTGCCGTGCCTGCCAGATGCGGACGCACCGACAACATGCCGGATGTGGCATTTGGCAAGACCATGCCATTGCCCAAGCCCACGAAGGTCATGAAGCCAAAAAAGATGAAGGCCGTCTTGAACCCGATGAGGAACATCAAAAGCGAGACGATCAGACCGCTGGCAGAGATCAGCGCGCCGATAAGGATCATGGTGTTGATGCCAAGGCGCATCGAATAGCGGCCCGATATCCAATTGCCGAAAAAATAACCCAAGGCGGGCGCGCCGAAGTAAAAACCAACTTCGGTCGGCGAGAGGTGAAACACCTGAGAGCCCACATAAGGCGCGCCGCCCAAATAGGCGAAAAACGCACCCGACGCGAAAGCCGCCGCCAAGCAATAGCCCCAAAAGCGGCGCGAGGCCAAAAGCTCGGGGTATTCGCGCAGTTGCGCGGCAAAGCTGCCCGATTTCCGCGCCGCCGTCTCGCCCAGATCGCGCCATGTGAGGCCCAAGACCAAAACGCCCAAGAGAAAGAGCATCCAAAAATTCGCCTGCCAGCCAAAGCTTTCGTCAAGAACGCCGCCAAAGGCCGGGCCAATCATCGGCACGATCGCCATGCCCATTGTAACATAGCCGATCTGACTTGCGGCTTGATCGGCGGGGTACATATCGCGCACCACGGCCCGACCCAGCACCAACCCGGCGACAACGACGGCCTGGAGCATGCGGAAAAACAGGAAAATCTCGATATTCGGGGCAAATATGCAGCCCAGCGTCGCGACAAGGAAAATCGCCACGCCGCCCAAGAGGACAGGCCGCCGCCCGTAGCGGTCCGAGATCGGGCCGATGAAGATCTGCAACACGGCATTGACGCCGAGGTAAAGCGCGACCGACAGCTGCATCAGCCGATAATCTGTCTCGAAATATGTGGTCATGCGCGGCAGCGATGGCAAAAAGATATTCATCGACAGCGCACCAAGGCCGGTGAGCAAGATCAGCGTGAAAATATGCGGCGGGGTCGTGCTGTCGAGAAACCGCACCGGGACATGTGGAGCCATGTGAACGGGTTATGCCTTTGGCGCGACTTGGTCCAGCCCCCAGCGACATTTCCCGATCGCGTCCTTGTCTGACGCTCTGTCGCGCCCCGATCGGCCATTTGCAGTTTTGCAAAATTACACAAAATCACGCAAACACATTTGCAAATATGCGCAATCCGACTCGCGCTTTGCACAAGGCGCGCCTAGGGTCCGGCGAGATCGGGGAATGCCGCTGTGCGATACCATTCCCAGACGGGGCAAGGCCGACGGGGAAGGAACGCGCATGAAGGATATCTTGCAAGAGCTGGAAGATCGCCGGGGGCAAGCACGCCTTGGCGGCGGCACCAAGCGGATCGAGGCGCAGCATGCCAAGGGCAAGCTCACGGCGCGCGAGCGGATCGAGTTGTTACTCGATGAGGACAGCTTTGAAGAATACGACATGTTCGTCACGCATCGCTGCACCGACTTCGGGATGGAGGGGTCCAAGCCGCGCGGCGATGGCGTCATCACCGGCTGGGGTACGATCAACGGCCGGATGGTCTATGTCTTTTCCCAAGATTTCACCGTTTTGGGCGGCTCGGTGTCGGAAACGCATGCCGCCAAGATCTGCAAGATCATGGATATGGCGATGCAGAATGGCGCGCCGGTGATCGGCATTAACGACAGCGGCGGTGCACGTATCCAAGAGGGTGTCTCGAGCCTTGCCGCCTATGGCGAGGTGTTTCAGCGCAATATCGAAGCCTCGGGCGTGGTGCCGCAAATCTCGATGATCATGGGCCCCTGCGCGGGTGGCGCGGTCTATAGCCCCGCCATGACCGACTTTATCTTCATGGTCAAAGACAGCTCTTACATGTTCGTAACCGGCCCCGATGTGGTGAAAACCGTTACCAATGAGGTCGTCACGGCCGAAGAATTGGGCGGTGCGACCACCCATACGCGCAAATCATCGGTCGCAGATGGTGCCTTTGAAAACGATGTCGAGGCACTCAGCGAAGTGCGCCGCTTGATCGATTTCCTGCCGCTGTCCAACCGCGAAAAGCCGCCCGTGCGGCCCTTTTACGATGATCCGGGCCGGATCGAGGAAAGCCTTGATACGCTGATCCCCGACAACCCCAACAAGCCCTATGACATGAAGGAATTGATCCTGAAGGTCGCGGATGAGGGGGATTTTTACGAGATTCAGGAGAATTTCGCCAAGAACATCATCACCGGCTTCATCCGGCTGGAGGGGCAGACAGTGGGCGTTGTCGCCAACCAGCCCATGGTGCTGGCAGGCGTTCTTGATATCGACAGTGCGCGCAAGGCGGCACGCTTTGTCCGCTTCTGCGACTGCTTCGAGATCCCGATCCTGACGCTGGTGGATGTACCGGGGTTCTTGCCCGGTGTGACGCAGGAATATAACGGCGTCATCAAGCACGGCGCAAAGCTGCTTTTCGCCTATGGCGAGGCGACCGTGCCAAAGGTCACGGTCATCACCCGCAAGGCCTATGGCGGGGCCTATGTGGTGATGTCCTCCAAACATCTGCGCGGTGACATCAACTATGCATGGCCCACATCCGAAATCGCGGTGATGGGGGCCAAGGGCGCGACCGAGATCCTGTATCGGTCCGAACTGGGCGATCCAGAAAAGATCGCACAGCGGGCCAAGGATTACGAAGATGCGTTTGCCAACCCCTTTGTTGCGGCCGAGCGCGGTTTCATCGACGAGGTGATCCAGCCACGATCCACCCGCAAACGCGTCTGCCGTGCCTTCGCGCAGCTGCGCACCAAGCGCAAACAGATGCCGTGGAAAAAGCACGACAATATTCCGCTCTAGGGGCGGCAATCCCCGCCCCCTAACGAGGTCCAAAATGCGCGAACCCATCTTTCACATGATCAGCGGCGGCCCTCGGCCCGTTGCGCCCTTTTCCCATGCGGTCGAGGCCGATGGCTGGGTGATCTTGACCGGCCAGATGCCGACCGACCCAAATGCCCCCGACGCCCCCTTGCCCGAGGGTGTGGCGGCGCAAACAGTGCGGGTGATGGAAAATCTGCGCGTTGTGCTGAACGGCGTGGGCCTTGATCTCTCCCATGTTGTCCAGATGCGCGCCTATCTGACCGATTTCGAACGCGACTACGCGACCTTTAACGAAACCTACCAAGGCTTCTTTCCGCCCGACAGGCGCCCAGCGCGCACCACTGTCGGGGTCACGGCCTTGGCCGTGGGGGCCTTGGTCGAGATTGATTGCATCGCGCGCCGCCCGGATCAGCCGACATCATGATGCGCGCCGCCCAGATCGCGGGGCTTGTGGCCTTGCCACCCATCGCGGCCTTGGCCGAGGCTTGGCCGACCGAACAGCTGAGCGCGCCATCGGGTCAGGCGGTGATGTTGCACGAATGGCTGAATGAGCAGAACCCTTGGTCAGGCGAAAGCCAGATCATCATCCGCCTCGTCGCGCCCATGATCGGGGCGGATGGGGTCGATGATGCCGCGCTGCGCGCGGACATGGATTGGGCCTGTGAGCGCTGGGGCAGACACATCGCACAAGCCGCAGCGGCGACAACAGGCCCGATCGTGATCGAGATGATGGCCGCGCCAACCCCCCGTGGTATCCCCACGCCCGAGATCAACCGTTTCTACGAAACCTATCGCCTTGCGGGCGACGCCTGCATCTGGGAGCTATTTTGATGCCTGCACAAAATCTTGCGGCGCGACCTTCGGGTAATGACTGGATTGATGCAAGCCGGTCACAGAATGAATTGCTTTGTGGAAAACCCTGTGGAGAAAAGCGTGTAAGCGGTATCTTTGGTGCAGTTTACCTCCGGGTAGACGTACCTCTGGTCGTGGCCGGGCCTTTGCGTCCGGTCACCACCCAAAAATGTAGGAGAGTAAGATGTCGCGTTTCATTCAGGCGCTTCTCGCGTTGGGGCTTGTGGCCGGTGTCGCCGCCTGCGCAGCCCCCGCACCCGAGCAGGACGAAATCATCTTCATCGATCCCGCACCGATCAGCCACGATCCGGTGTCGTCCAAGTATCGCTGAAGCAAAAACAGCCGGGCGAGGCCAGCGCCCCGCCCGGCAATTCGCCGCCACCTCGGTTTGCGGGGGTGCAGCATGATCAAGCATCGCGGCTTTCCCGGCCGACTTCCCGGCACGGATTACCAATTCACCATCAGGCGCGCACACAAGGACGGGGCCACCCCGCTCATGCGGCGTGAACGCTACCCCGACCGCCGTCCGGCCGATCGGCGCGCCGATGTGGCCTTTATGGAGGCGCTGTGGCTGTGCTTTGGCGATCAGCCGTTCGAACGGGGCAATCTTGATGCGGGCCGCCTGAACTGGCTGTTCGAGCGCGAAGTTCTGCCCGCCGAAGACCCTTTTGACCCGGAAAGCTACGAGGCGCTCTTGGTCATCGATGAAAAACGCGCCCGCGCCGCGTTCCCCGAGGCCTTCGACGGCAGCGGCTATTGGAAGTCGGTATAGGCATGATCTTGCCGGGCAACATTATCGCTGGGCGGTTTGGCGCGCATGGCGCGACGCGCGTGAATTTCGCGTCTGCCAATCCTTTGGAGTGTGGCAAGGTGAGCCTGTCCAAGCTGGCGCGCATATCTGCGGCCATCGCGGGCGAAACGACGTTTACCCCTTCCCCCTCGACACGGTCGGCCACGCGATTTGGCCGGCCGCTTTTTTTACAAGGCATGCGGCCCGCGACAGCTTCGACTACCGCGCCGGCACAAAGCGGTCTATCTTTCGTGTCACGAGGCCCATCGAAAGGAGCAGACACGACATGTGCGCAAAAACCAAAGCACCCCTTCTCACCACGCTTTTCGTCAGCGTTTTCGTCTTGGCGGGTTGCGTTGCATCCGACCTTGAACGCGCGGCCATCGGCGGTGCGGCGGGCGGGGTCGGCGCGGCCGCGCTCGATGGCAATATCGGTACCGGCATCATCATCGGCGCTGCCGGTGGGGCGCTTTGCGACGATATCGGCATCTGCCGCTAGAACGGACCGCACGGCGCGTATCGCCGGCGCAATCCATTCTTCCAAAATTCAGGGTCACCGGTGCGTCACGCGCCCGGTGGCCCTTTTTGTTTTGCACCAGAACGGGGGCCCAGCCCCGCTAGGAAGGGACCTCTGCCCATGTTCAAAAAGCTTCTGATCGCCAACCGGGGCGAGATCGCCTGCCGCGTTATCAAGACCGCCCGCAAGATGGGCATCGCCACTGTCGCCGTCTACTCGGATGCAGACCGCGACGCGCTGCATGTGAAAATGGCCGATAAGGCGATCCATATCGGCCCGCCCCCTGCCTCTGAAAGCTATATCGTGATCGACAAGATCATGGATGCGATCAAGCAAAGCGGCGCCGAAGCTGTCCATCCGGGCTATGGCTTTTTGTCCGAGAACATGAAGTTCGCCGAGGCGCTGGACAAACTGGGCGTGGCCTTCGTCGGCCCGCCCACAGGCGCGATCGAGGCGATGGGCGACAAGATCACCTCGAAAAAGATCGCAGCCGAAGCAGGTGTTTCGACCGTGCCGGGCTACATGGGCCTGATCGCGGACGCGGAGGAGGCGGTGAAGATCTCCAACGAGATCGGCTATCCCGTGATGATCAAGGCCAGCGCCGGCGGCGGCGGCAAGGGTATGCGCATCGCGTGGAACGACCTCGAGACGCGCGAGGGCTTTCAGGCCTCCAAGAACGAGGCGAAGTCGAGCTTCGGGGATGACCGCATCTTCATCGAGAAATTCGTCACCCAGCCGCGCCATATCGAGATCCAGGTTCTGGCAGACAGCCACGGAAACACGCTGTATCTGGGCGAGCGGGAATGTTCGATCCAGCGCCGCAATCAGAAAGTGATCGAAGAGGCGCCCTCGCCCTTCCTTGATTCCGAAACACGCCGCGCGATGGGCGAACAGGCCTGCGCGCTTGCTCGTGCGGTGGGCTATACCAGTGCGGGCACGGTGGAATTCATCGTGGACGGCGACCGCAACTTCTACTTCCTCGAGATGAACACCCGCCTTCAGGTGGAACATCCTGTCACCGAATTGATCACCGGCATCGATCTGGTCGAACAGATGATCCGCGTGGCGGCGGGCGAGGCCCTACCCTTCGCGCAAGACGACATCAAGCTGACCGGCTGGGCGATGGAAAGCCGCCTTTACGCCGAAGACCCTTATCGCAACTTCCTGCCCTCGATCGGGCGGCTGACGCGCTACCGCCCACCCGCCGAGGTGCAGGCAGGCCCGCTGAACCATTCGGGCAAATGGCAAGGCGACGCCCCCAAGGGCGAGACCGCCGTGCGCAACGACACGGGCGTGTTCGAGGGTGGCGAAATCTCGATGTTCTACGACCCGATGATCGCCAAGCTTTGCACATGGGCGCCTGATCGTCTGGGCGCGATCAATGCGATGCGCGTGGCGTTGGACGGGTTTGAGGTGGAGGGGATCGGTCACAACCTGCCCTTCCTGTCGGCCGTCATGGAGCATGACCGCTTTGTCAGCGGCAACATCACCACCGCCTTCATCGCCGAGGAATACCCCGACGGCTTCACAGGCGCGAGTTTGGCCGATGATGCCACACAGCGCGTGGCCGCCGCCGCCGCCGCGATGCACCGCGTCGCCGAGATCCGGCGCACCCGCGTCTCGGGCCGGATGGACAATCACGAACGCCGCGTGGGCGGTGACTGGATCGTAACGCTTCAGGGGCAAGACTTCCCCGTCACGATCGCCGCCGATCATGATGGCGCAACGGTCAGCTTTGCCGATGGCCAAGCCATGCGCGTGACATCAGATTGGACACCGGGCGATCAGCTTGCACGCCTGATGGTGGATGGCGCGCCCTTGGTGCTGAAGGTCGGCAAAATCCCCGGCGGGTTCCGCATCCGCACGCGCGGTGCCGATCTCAAGGTGCATGTGCGCACCCCGCGTCAGGCCGAGCTTGCCCGGCTCATGCCAGAGAAACTCCCGCCGGATACGTCGAAATTCCTGCTTTGCCCGATGCCGGGCCTGATCGTGAAGATCGATGTCGAGATCGGCCAAGAGGTACAGGAAGGCCAAGCGCTTTGCACCATCGAGGCGATGAAGATGGAGAATATCCTGCGCGCCGAGCGGCGCGGGGTCGTCGCGGCCATCAACTGCGCGCCCGGCGACAGCCTTGCCGTGGATGAAATCATCATCGAGTTCGCATAAGGCCGTGACAAACCCTGCGCCATATATCGACCAGGGGGTCGGGCATCACTGCCCGATCTGTACCTCTTCTTGGCGCAGCGCGAAATTGTCGATGCCGCGCACGATCTCGCGTACATCGCGGGGGCTGGGGCGACGTAGGCCGACGCGACCGTCCTTTTGCACGATCACGAGCGAAAAACCGCGCGGGCGCAACGCGCTGCGCAACGCCGTTTGTGCGCTCGGATCGGTGTCGACGACAACGACCACATCACGTTCCAACAGCGGCTCGGGGCGTTCGGCCAACATTTGCAGCTGTTCGCGCACGCGCGGATCGGCGGGGGAGTCGGCAAAGACGACCAAAGGCCGGGCGATCCACAAAAACTCCTCCAACGTCACATCACGCGCATCGCGCGGTGCCATCGGATCAACGACATCGTCCGCGACAGCGGCTTCGGGGGTGATGGTTCCTGTTTCGGTCTGGGCCGCACCCGGCATGGCAAGCAGCAGGGCCGCGATCAGGGCAAAAAGACTTGGTCGCATGTGTCCTCCGTTCTGCTTGGATATAGGCAGCGCTGGCGCGAATGCGAAGAGATTTCCGGCCAATGACCGAAGGGTCGCAGGCGGGCGCTTCACCCGATCTTCACAGATCTGTCTGCAAGATCATGCCAAAGCCCATCGCGGCGCGGATGGAGATTGCGGCATGGAGATTTTGCTTCACCTCGGGGCGCATCGCACGGCGACCACGACATTGCAGCAGATGCTGGGCCAAAGCCATGTGGGCCTACAAGGGGCGGGCTTGGGCTATTGGGGGCCAAAGCGGCTGCGCGCGGGTCTTTTCGATGGGCTCTACAGCGCGAACGACCCACCCTTGTTGGGAAAATCCGGGCGCGCGCAAAAACGTGTCCGGCTGCAGGCGCGCAAAGCGGCTGACCACGGCACCGCCCTGCTTTTCGTCAGCGAAGAAAACATGCTCGGCACGATGCGCCGATTGCTGACCCAGACCCGGCTTTACGATGGGGCGGGGGCGCGTGTTGCCCGTTTCGCGGCAGGGTTCGAGGGGCACGGGGTGACACTTGGCGTCTCGATCCGATGCTATGATGCATTTTGGACCTCGGTCATCGGGTGGCGTTTGCGCCACGGCGGCATGCTGCCTGATGGTGCGCTTTGCGAAAGGCTGATCACCCAGCCCCGGCGCTGGCGGCATGTGATCGCCGATCTGGCCCAAGCCATGCCCGGCATCGCGATCCGGGTCTGGACTCATGAGGCAATGGCAGGCAGGCCTGACCAACTGATCACGCAGTTGACCGGGGTGCGCCTTGCGATGCGCGGGCAAGATGCGTGGTGCAACCCAACACCGCATGCCGCCCGCCTGATCGCAGAATGCCGCGACCGTGGTCTTTTGGACGGGACCGCGGCGCTTCCCTTGCGGGCCGGGCGCTTCATGCCGTTCAGCACTCATCAACGCGCGATTTTGCGCGCACAGTATCAAGAAGACCTCGATTGGCTGGCCGCCGGTGCCGGGGGGCTTGCCACATATATCGATATGGCGGGGGCAAAGACCCAACGCCTGACAGGACAAGGAAGAGGACGACCCGATGACCAAGACGATGGACGCCTGGCGCAAGCTGGCTGAAAAGGAACTGGCAGGGCGCAGCCCCGACAGCCTGACATGGGACACGCTCGAGGGGATCGCGGTCAAACCGCTCTACACCGCTGCTGATACCGAAGGTCTGGATCACCTCGATACCATGCCGGGGCTTGCCCCTTTCACCCGTGGCGTGAAAGCGACGATGTATGCGGGCCGCCCGTGGACCATCCGCCAATATGCGGGATTTTCCACAGCCGAGGCATCGAACGCCTTTTACCGCAAGGCGCTGGCCGCGGGCCAACAGGGCGTTTCCGTCGCCTTCGATCTGGCCACCCACCGCGGTTATGACAGCGACCACCCCCGCGTGATCGGCGATGTCGGCAAGGCGGGTGTCGCCATCGACAGCGTCGAGGATATGAAGATCTTGTTCGACGGTATCCCGCTCGATCAGGTGTCGGTCTCGATGACGATGAACGGCGCGGTGATCCCCATCCTCGCCAATTTCATCGTCACGGGCGAGGAACAAGGGCACGACCGGGCCAAATTGTCGGGCACGATCCAGAACGACATCCTCAAAGAGTTCATGGTCCGCAACACCTATATCTATCCACCCGAACCCTCGATGCGCATCATCTCGGATATCATCGCCTATACCTCGGACCATATGCCGAAGTTCAACTCGATCTCGATCTCGGGCTACCACATGCAGGAGGCGGGCGCGAATTTGGTGCAGGAATTGGCCTATACGCTGGCCGATGGGCGCGAATATGTGCGCGCCGCGATGGCCGCCGGCATGGATGTCGACAAATTCGCGGGGCGGCTGAGCTTCTTTTTCGCCATCGGGATGAATTTCTTCATGGAAATCGCCAAGCTGCGCGCCGCGCGCACGCTGTGGCACCGGGTGATGACAGAGTTCGGTGCCAAGGATGAGCGTTCCAAGATGCTGCGCACCCATTGCCAGACATCGGGCGTGTCCTTGCAAGAACAAGACCCCTATAACAACGTCATCCGCACCGCCTATGAGGCGATGAGCGCGGTTTTGGGCGGCACCCAAAGCCTGCACACCAATGCGCTGGACGAGGCGATCGCCCTGCCCACCGAATTCTCGGCCCGCATCGCGCGCAACACCCAGCTTATCTTGCAGGAAGAAACCGGGGTGACAAAGGTCGTCGATCCGTTGGCAGGATCTTACTACATCGAAAGCCTGACAGGGGAATTGATCGAACAGGCCTGGGCCTTGATGCAAGAGGTCGAGGAGATGGGCGGCATGACCAAGGCGGTCGCCACCGGCATGCCAAAGCTGCGCATCGAGGAATCGGCGGCCAAACGGCAGGCGATGATCGACCGGGGCCAAGATGTGATCGTCGGCGTCAACAAATACCGCAAGGATGCCGAGGACCCGATCGATATCCTTGAGATCGACAATGACGCTGTGCGCGAGGCGCAAGTTGCGCGGCTGGCTCGCATCCGCGCCACCCGCGATCAAGTCGCCTGCGATGCGGCTTTGGCCGAGGTTGAACGCCGCGCGGTCCAAGGTGGCAATCTGCTTGAAGCAGCGGTCGATGCTGCGCGGGCGCGGGCAAGCGTAGGAGAGATCAGCATGGCGATGGAAAAAGTGTTCGGCCGCCACCGGGCCGAGGTCAAGACGCTGGCCGGTGTCTATGGCGCGGCCTATGATGGTGACGCGGGTTTTGCCGCGATCCAAGCCGATGTCGAAGCCTTCGCCGAGGAAGAGGGCCGCCGCCCAAGGATGCTCGTCGTAAAAATGGGCCAAGATGGGCATGATCGCGGTGCCAAGGTGATCGCAACTGCATTCGCCGATATCGGTTTCGACGTCGATGTCGGCCCCTTGTTCCAAACGCCCGAGGAAGCGGCGCAAGACGCCATCGACAATGATGTCCATGTGGTGGGCATCAGCTCGCAAGCCGCCGGTCACAAGACGCTGGCGCCCAAGTTGATCGCCGCACTCGAGGCGGCAGGCGCGGGTGATGTGATCGTGATCTGCGGGGGCGTGATCCCACAGCAAGATTACGCATTCCTTCAGGAAGCAGGCGTGAAAGCGATTTTCGGGCCGGGCACGAATATTCCCGATGCCGCGCGCGATATCTTGGCGCTGATCCGCGCGACACGCGCAGCCTGAGGGGACGCGAAAAACTCAAGTTTTTCGCCTGGGAAAACTGGAGTTTTCCCAGGCGATAACGCGCGTTCTCCGCCACGTCCGCGTGCGGATCGCCTGCGCCCCCTTGCCCTGCGACCGCCGTCATCGCATCTAAAGCGTATTGCGGTGAATGCGCTAGAACGCGACATGCTCTCATGCCGCGACAAAGGAGGCGTCATGGCCCTGCCCGTGCGCAAGCAACTGACCTACTGGGGCATCGCATCGGCGGTGTTTTTGGTGCTGCTTTGGGCCTTGGGCGATGTGATCTTGCCCTTCATCATGGGCAGTGCCATCGCCTATTTCCTCGACCCCGTTGCTGACCGTCTGGAGAAAATGGGGCTGAGCCGTGTCTTGGCGACCGTCGTCATCTTCGTCTTCTTGCTGGGCGTGGTGATCTTGTCACTTCTGGTGATCATCCCGCTTTTGATCCAACAGACCAACGACCTGATCCAATCGGCCCCTGAGCTGTTCAATCAACTGCGTGCATGGCTGACCGAACGGTTTCCGCATGTGATGGACGAGGGCTCGCCCCTGCGCCAATCGCTGATCGCCGTGGGCGAGACGATCCAATCGCGCGGGGGTGAGTTGTTGCAGCAAGTGCTCAGCTCAGCGGCGGGTGTGGTCAATGTGTTGGTGTTCTTGGTCGTTGTGCCTGTGGTCGCCTTCTACATGCTGCTTGATTGGGACAGGTTGGTCGCAA